>JBJTSG010000279.1:0-2570 GCA_046076505.1 Erythrobacter sp.
CAAGGACAGCACGGCGGGAAACGCCCGCACCGGTCACCGCGCCGCTCATCCGCGGGGCGCCAGCGCGGCCTTCATCTGGTCGAGCGTCAGCGCCCGGCCGGCCATGCCCCAGCCACCGTCGGGCACTTCGTTGATGTGCACCCAGGTGAACTGGCGGACGGCGGGAACACCCTCGGCCTCGACGCAGGCATCGGTGACCTTGGCGACCATAAGGCTCTTTTGCTCCTGCGAGAGCGAGCCGGCGGGGATGGAAATCTGGACGAGCGGCATGGATGTGATCCTTCCTTTGGGGAGCCACAATACTATGGCAATCACCATACTATTATGATCGCCATAGATTCGTCAAGCGTCCTGTGCTAGGCCCCTGCCATGCCCCGCACATCCGATGCCCGCGACAAGGCGCTTGCCACCGCCGAAGACCTGTTCCGCCGTCAGGGTTTTGCCGCGACCGGGCTTGCGCAGATCATCGAGGAGAGCGGGTCGCCCAAGGGATCGTTCTATTTCCACTTCAAGGGCGGCAAGGATCAGCTCGCCGCCGAGATCGCGGAGCGCTTTGCTGCGCGCGGGGTGGCGGCGATCGCCGCAGCGGCGGCCGCGATGCCGGGGGATGCGACCGGCTTCGTCCGGTTGCTGTGCGCCGGCTTCGCGCAGGAAATGCGCGCGAGCGGCTTCACCTTGGGCTGCGCCTTGCAGAACATCGCCGCCGAGAGAGCACCGGGCGATCCGCATCTGACCGCGCTGGTTCATGCCGGGCTGGAGGCATGGATCGAAGGCGTGGCCACCCACTTCGCGGCTTGCGGCGTCGCCACGCCGCGTCCTCAGGCAGAAGCGTTCATCGCGGCCCTCGAAGGCGCGCGCACCCTTGCAAGGGCGAGCCGGAGCGAGGCGGTCTATTCGGCGATTGCCGATAGTTTCGCCGCATCGCTCCGCACCCTTCGGGACAGCGACTGAGCCTCAGAAGGTGAAGAACACCCCTACCCCGCCGCTCAGCTGATCGGCGCTGCCGCCCGAGGTCACCACCGGGCTATCGGCAAAGTCGCCGAGCAAGCGGCGATAGCCGGCGGTGGCGGCGACTCCCCAGTTGTCGCCGATGCGGTAGCTGGCGGTGAGCTGCGCCCCCACGTCCTTGAGGCCGCCCTTGGCGGTGAACTGCGTGAGTCCGCTGGCAGCAGCACCCGCCGGGGTGACCGCAAAATAGGTCTCAGCATAATCGTCGCTGGCGTAGCTCGCGCCGAGGTCGAACAGCAGGTTCAGCCGTTCGCCGACGGGCGCGGCATAGGTCACGCTGGCGGTGACGACGTAGCCGCCGTGGACATCGCTCACATCGTGCACACCCTGCACCGCAAGCCGCAGGCTGTCGTTACCGGCAAGATCAAAGGTCTTGGCGGCGAAGGCGCCGACCTCGTAGGCATCCTTGATCCGGCCGAGATCGGCGACGGCGGCGTTTGTGATGTCACCATCGCGGCCAAAGGTGAAGGAGGCGACTGAGCCGAACTCGAACCCCTCGGCGGCGATCACATTGGCGCGGATCGCGGTGCCCTGGATCGCGACGTAACGCTCCCCGAAATTGACCTTGCCATCGACGAGGGGGAGGATCTGGTAATCATCCGCGCCCTCGTAATCGGGCACGGCGGCAATCCCGAGGGTGGCGTAGCCCGAGACGTCATTGGTCTGGGAGCTGCTGTCCTGGGCATAGGCCGCCGATGGCAGCGCCAGGACGAGGAAGGGGGCGAGACGGGAGAGAGAGGCGGTCTTCATTGCATTGCCCTTGTGTTGTGCGACGGCGAGAGGAAGCAGGGCGCGGGCCGTCGCGGCCGCGCCTTGGCGGGGTGACAAACTCGGAAGATTCAGGTGGAATGCGGGCGGTCAGCCGCGGCGCAGCAGCCCTATGCCGGTGGCAATCAGCCAGACAGTGAGGCCGAGAAACCCGGCGATAGTGAGGAGCGCGAAGGTGTCGCTATCGCGGCCCAGCGCCAGCATCAATCCCTCGCCTGTCCCCAGGGTCAGCACCGGAGCGGTCAGCAGGCCGAGGGCCGCGGCGCTGCGGCGCCCCTCGCGCAGCTGGATGATCGCCAGCAGAGCGACGAACAGGGCGGTCAGGAGCTGGCCGAGATGCTCGCCGATCGCCGCGCCGCCATAGGCATGGATCAGGGCAAAGGCGTGCCCGGCGGCGGCCATGTCGGCCGGAGCACCCGATGCCGCCGTCCGCGCGAGATCGGGGACGACGAACACCCAGCGCATCAACCCGATGGCCTGCGTCACCCCGGCAAGCGCCCCAGCCAGCGCCGCACTGGCCGCCAGCGCCGGCAATTCAGCCAATCGCCGCGGCGTGATCGCGAGACCGACGGAAAGCGGCGTCAGCGCCAGCGCAGCCAGCGCAAAGGCATACCAGGTCAGCACAAGCCCAGCGCCGCCCTCGGCGAAGCGCGCCAGCACCTCGGCGGGTGGGTGGCGCAGGATCGCGGGGTAATCGAAACTGGCGGCGAGCAACGCGTAAGGCAGGTTGAACAGGACCGCGAGCGCGATGGTGGCAGTGCCAAGGGCGGGACGGGCGGGGTTCATGGCTGGCG
>JBJTSG010000280.1:0-11398 GCA_046076505.1 Erythrobacter sp.
GCGGGCCGCGCACGCCGAGCTGGGCCAGGCGGTCGAGCAGGGCCACCACGGTGGCGCCGCGGGCCAAAACCGGCAAGAACACCAGCACGCCCACCCGCTCGCCGATAGGGCCAGGGAGATCATCGAGGTACCAATGCGGGGGCTGATCCAGCCCCGGCACCTCCAGACCCACATGGGCCACCCGGGCCGCGGGCAGCACCCCCTGGGCCCCCTGCCAGAGCCCGAGGCCGCCGCGCAACACCGGAATCGCCAGCAACGGCACCGTGCCATCCACCACCCGTCCCTCGCAGGCCGCCAGGGGGGTCTCGATGGGCACTGTCCGTTGCGGCAACCAGTCGCGCACGGCCTCGTAGGAGAGCCAGCGGCCCAGTTCCGTCATGGCGGTAGCGAACAGCGGCGGCGGCGACTGGGCAAGCGGCGCATCGGGCAGGCCGACCAGCGGCAGGATCATCCCGTCGATCACCAACCGCGCCCGGGCGGCGGAGCGGTCGATGGCGGCGACCGGCGCGGTCTCGATGCGCTGGACGAGCTCGAGGCGCACCGCGGCACGGCGACCGGCGAAATCGGTGAACAGCATCGCGCGTTCGGCGGTGATGCTCTCGGCGGCGGCCTCGGCTTGTGCCTGGAACACCCGTGCGCGGGTCTCCGACACGAGGTTCGCCTGCGCGGCGATGTTGGCGACGTCGAGCAGCAGCACCGGCTGGCCGTCGTCAAGCAGGGTCGAGCCGGCATAGAGCCCGGTGCGCATCACCGCCGGGGCGAGCGGCTTCACCACGATGTCGCCGTGCCCGTGAATGCCCTCGACTGCGAGCGCGAAAAGGTCGCCGCTGGCGAGACGCAGCATGACGAGGGTGGGCTCGGCCGGGGTGCTGTCACCGGGCAGGCCGAGCACTTCGCCGAGCATCAGGCAGGGCACGCGGTTGCCGCGGAAGGTGACGAGCGCGGTTTCGCCCATGCGGGTGAAGTCGAGCTGCTTCGAGGAGGCCTGGACGATCTCCTCGACATAGGATTGCGGGATCGCGAAGCGCTGCCCCGCGACCTCGACCGTGAGCCCGGCGATGATCGAGAGCGTGAGCGGGATCTGGAGGCGGAACAGCGTCGCCTCGCCCGGCTGGCTCTTAACCGCGATGGAGCCGCCGACCTTCTCGAGGTTCTGGCGCACCACGTCGAGCCCGACGCCGCGGCCGGAGACGGCGCTCACCGTCTCGGCGGTCGAGAAGCCGGGCTCGAAGATGAGGTTGAGGAGCCGGTCGCGCGACAGGGAGGCGCGCTCGGCCTCGGTGATGAGCCCGGTGGCGACGGCCTTGGCGGCGATGCGCTCCTCGTCGAGCCCGCGCCCGTCGTCGGAAATGACGATGCTGATCGTGTTGCCCGATTGCCGCGCGGCGATCGAGAGGAGGCCGATCTCGCGCTTGCCCGCGGCAAGGCGCGCCGACGGGCTCTCGATCCCGTGGTCGATGGCGTTCCTGATGATGTGGGTGAGCGGATCGCGGATCGTCTCGATCATCTCGCGGTCGAGTTCGACATCGCCGCCGTCGATGTCGACCATCACCTGCTTGCCGAGTTCGGCGGAAAGGTCGCGCACCAGGCGGGGGAGGGCAGAGAACAGCGTCTCGATGCGCTGCATCCGCATCCGGGTGATCGCGTCGCGCACGTCGGAGAGGATCGTGGTGAGCCGCTCGAAGGGGCCGTCGATGGTCGGCTGGGTGCCGGCCTGGCGCAGCCGGTGTGCGAGATCGTTGCGGGCGAGCACCATGTCGGAGACGCCGCTCATCACCCGGTCGAGCAGTTCGACCGGCAGGCGGATGGTGCGCTGGGCGCCCCCGCCACTGCCAAACGCGTCGGCGCGGCGCTGCGGAGCGGCAGGGTCGTCGCTCCCGCCGAGCAAGGTACTCGCAGGGGCGTGCAAGGGCGTGACGGAGCCCTCGCAGCCCCCCTCCAGAGCGCCCGAATCGGATGACTCCGGCGAACCGTCGAGCGCCGCGACCAACGCCTCGTCGCCGCCTTCGGGGAAGGGCTCGTTCGCCTCGATGGCGTCGACCATCGCTGCGATCCGGTCGATGACGCCAAGCACCGCGGTGACGAGCCGCTGGTCGGGCTCGCGCCGCCCGGCGCGGCAATCGGCAAGCGCGTCCTCGGTGGCATGACTGAGCGCCGCCAAGCGCGGGAAATCGAAGAAGCCGCAGTTCCCCTTCACGGTGTGGACGAAGCGGAAGATCGCATCGAGGCGCGCGCGGTCGGTCGGATCGGCCTCCCAGGCGACGAGCTCGCCGCCGGAAGCCTCCAGCATCTCGCGGGTCTCGGCGATGAAATCCGCCAGCAGATCGTCCATGCGAAGAAGCGCCCTCTTGCCCTGTCGGGAGGGAGCTATGCGGCACGGTTGGTTAACAATGACCTAGCGCGCGGGGGCGGGGGCAGAGGCGGCGGCGGGCAGGCGGTGAGTGAAGATGTAGCGCACCAGCAGCGCGGCGGTGAGCGCACCGAACAGGTTGGAAGCGAGTTCGGCGGTGTAGATCGCCGCCGAGCCCATCGTCGGCCGCAGCAGGATCGCGACCGGGAGCATCACGGCGAACACCCGCGCCACCGACTGGGTGAGCGCGAAGCCCGCCCGGTCGACCGCGTTCATGATCCCGTTGCCGACAATCAGGAGGCCGAAGCCCGCATAGCCCCAGGCGGCGATCCTCAGGTAGAGGTCGAACTCGGCGATGACGTCGGGATTGTCCGTGAAGAGCCGGGCGAAGTCCTGCCCCGCCTCCATCACCGCGACCGCGACGATGAGGCCCCAGGCGATGCAGAACCCCCCGGCGTAGAGCACCGCCTCGCGCGCACGGTCGTAGCGGCCCGCGCCCCAGTTCTGCCCGACGATCGCCCCGATCGCGCCCGACAGCGCGAGCAGGGGCACGATCACGAAGCTCTGGAGCCGTCCGGCCGCGCCGAAGCCGGCGACCGCCGTCTCGCTCACCAGCGCCACCTGCGAGGTCAGGACCGACAGACCCAGCGGGTTGATCGCGTTGGAGAAGGCGGCCGGCAGTCCGACCTTGACGATCGCCTTGGCCGGATCGAGCAGGTTCGCGCCCTTCAGCATCGCAATGTCGAGTGGCAGCGACGTGCCCTTGAGCAGCCATATCGCCACGACCACGCCCATCAGCCAGCCGATTCCCGTCGCATAGGCGCTCCCCGCGATCCCGAAGCCTTCGAAGCCCAGTGCCCCGGTGATGAGGATCGGGTTCAGCACCCAGTTGGCGGCGGCAAAGGTGATCGAGACGGTGCTGGTGCGCTTCGCCTCGCCCTGCCCGCGCAGCACCCCGTTGAAGCCCATGATCGCAAGGCTCAGCGGGAAGGCGAGAGCATAGGGCGCCATGTAGGCGTGGATCAGCGGCATGAGGTGCTCTGGCGCGTTCATCAGGCCGAAGATCGCGTCCGCGGCGAGCCACAGGGCAAGGCCCATGACGAGCCCGGCACCGCAGGCGAACAGGATCCCGAAGTTGGCGCGCTGCGCGGCCTTGGCGAAGTCCCCCTCGCCGAGCGCGCGGGCGACCAACGAGTTGATCCCCACCATCACGCCCACGCCCAGCGAGGTGCAGGCGACCGTGACCGGGAAGACGAAGGAAATTGCCGCGAGCGGCGCGCTCCCCAGCTTGCCGACGAAATAGGCGTCGATGATCCCGACCGACATGATCGCCGCCACGCCGATGATCGCCGGGATGGTCTGGCTGACGAGGTGGCCGGGAATGCTGCCGGTGATCAGCCGGGCGGAGGAGGAAGGGGCAGGCGAAGACATGCTCGAGCGATGGCCTAGCGGGCCTTGTGCGCCTTGCAAAGCCTTCCCTCCCCATGCGATAGCGGCAGGGCGAAAACGGACGGAAGAGGACCCCCTGTCATGGCGACCCAGCTCAAGCCCGGCATCGAGTGCAGCAAGGAAGAATGGCAGGCGCGCCTCGACCTTGCCGCGTGCTACCGCATCTTCGACCACCGCGGCTGGGCGGAATCGATCTATAACCACATCTCGCTGAAGTTGCCGGGGGAGGAGAACACCTTCCTCATCAACCCCTTCGGGCTGCTCTATAGCGCGGTCACCGCATCGACCCTCGTCAAGATCGACGTCGAGGGCAACAATGTCGGCGGATCGCCCTACATGGTGAACAAGGCGGGCTTCACCCAGCACGCCTATTTCCACAAGCACCTCGGCGGCCGTGCGGATGCGATCTGCCACGTCCACACCACTGCGACGATGGCGGTGGCGAGCCACAAGGACGGGCTGCTGCCGACCAATTTCTACGCCTGCAACTTCCAGGGCCAGATCGGCTACCACGACTTCGAGGGTGTGACCGTGCGCCCCGAGGAAGGCGAACGACTGGTCAAGAACCTTGGCAACCACACCATCCTGATGCTGCGCAATCACGGTCCGGTGGTGATGGACCGCACCATTCAGGGCATGTTCGTCAAGATGTGGGCCCTGCAGCGCGCCTGCGAGATCCAGGTGGCGACCCTCGGCATGGGCGATCCGATCCTCATTTCGCAGGACGTGATCGACGTGCACCAGCGCGACCTTGCGGTGATGAGCGGGCAGGGCGGCGCCGGCCTCTTCGACTTCGAGGCCTGGAAGCGCCGGATCGACCGGATCGACGACAGCTGGCGCCAGTAAGCCTGCCCTAGGGTCCGCCCATGTCGCGCATGACCGTCAACGAGCGGCCGGTCGAGTTCGACCTCGATCCGCGCACCCCGCTGCTCTATGCGCTGCGCGAGGCGATGAACCTCACCGGGACCAAGGCCTGCGGGGGCGGGCCCGATTGCTCGGGCGCGTGCATGGTGATCGTCGACGGGGTGGCGCTGCGGTCCTGCGCGATCACCCTTGCGGAGGCCGAGGGGCGGCTTGTCACCACCATCGAGGGGCTCTCGCGCGATCGTTCGCACCCGGTGCAGCAGGCGATGGTGGCGCAGCAGGCGATCCAGTGCGGCTACTGCACGCCGGGCATCGTCATGTCGGCCGCCGCGCTGCTCCAGCGCTCGCCCGCGCCGAGCCGCGCGGACATCGAGGCCGGCATTCCCAACATCTGCCGCTGCGGGGTCTATCCGCGGCTCGTCAAGGCGATCGAACAGGCGGGCCGCGTCATGCAGCGGCAGGAAAGCATCAGCGCCGCACCCGCGCCGGGGATCACGCCCGAGGATGCGGCAAGGGCGGTGCCGGCGCTACGGGTGCCGAAGGGGGAATAGGACATGGCCAAGATGAAGGCGACGATCTGGCACAACCCGGCTTGCGGCACGTCGCGCAAGACGCTCGCGATCCTCGAGGACCTGAGCGGGGTGGAGCTGACCGTGGTCGAGTACCTCAAGACCCCGCCGAGCGCGGAGAAGCTCGCCCAGCTCTACCGCGACGCCGGGATCACGCCGCAGCAGGGCCTCCGGCTCCGCGGCACCGACGCGGCCGAGCGCGGCCTGCCGCAGGCGGACGATGCGGCGGTGCTCGCCGCGATGGTCGCCGACCCGATCCTCATCGAGCGGCCGCTGGTGGAGACCGAGAAGGGCGTGCGCCTGTGCCGGCCGCAGGACAGGGTTCTGGAAATTCTCTGATCCATTGTCCGTTCGCCTCGAGCGAAGTCGAGAGGCGCTCGCGCACGTGTCTCGACTTCGCTCGAGGCGAACGGGGATGGCAGACTAGCTCCGTTCTTTCGTGAGCTCACGGTCCGCCTGCAACTTCAGCCACCCATGCACCAGCACGATCAGGCACAGCGCGACGATCAGCCCGAAGCCGAGATAGTCCGAATGGCCGTAGAGCCACACGCCCAGGGCCGGCGCGTAGATGTAGCTCGCCCCGGCGATGCTCGCGACGATCCCGGAGGCCTGCCCCTGCTCGGCGCGGCTCACGGCAAGCGAGGTGCCGGCGGTGGTGCCGGGGCGGAACAGGCCGAAGCCCAAGGAGGCGATGGCATAGCCCAGTGCGATGAGGTGGAGGTCGCCCGCTACGCCAAGGATCATCGTGCCGATCGCGGCAGCGGTGATGCCCCACAGGCTCGCCGCGCGCGGGCCCAGGTCGAAGCGCGGAATCAGGCCCCACTGCGCGAGCAGGGTCGCGATCGCGCCGCTCATCAGCACGATGCCGATCGGGCCGGCGCCCGCGTCGGGCGTGGCGCGCAGGCCCAGGCGGTCGAGAACGAGAAAGCCCGCGATCCCCTGCACCATCGCCTGCGCGTGGCCGCCGACGAGGCCGGCGAACACCCACGGCCGAAGGCGCGGGTCGCGCCAGGTGAGGCGCGCCGGCTCGCTCTCGGCCTTCGGGTCGGTCTCGGCCTCGAGCATCTCCTCGGTGTCGGCCGGCGCGCCGCCTGCGCTCGCATAGGGCGCCGGGCTCCCGCGCGCGGCGAATTGCGGCGTGTCGTTGGGCAGGCGCAGGCGCAGCAGGACGAGCGCGACGAGGCCCACCAGCGCGAAGCACATGAAGGGGCCGGTGAGCCCGAGGCCGAGGAAGGGCACCACCATCAGCGGCGCGAGCGCGGGCCCGATCACCGTGCCGAGGCCGAAGCTCGAGGCGATCAGCGAAAGCGCCTGGGTGCGCTGCGCGCGCGGCGTGCGCGAGGCGACATAGGCCTGCACCGCCGGGGGCGCGGCGCTGCCGAAGCCGCCGTAGAGGCTCCGCGCGGCGGCGAACAGCACGAGCGTCCAGAAGGCGCTGATGAAACCGGCGAGGCCCGCCCACAGCGCCGCGCCGCACAGCACGAAGCTGGTGATGAAGCCCGAAAGGCCGAGCGCCATCATCGCCTTGCGCCCGCGCTTGTCCGAGCGCCGCGCCCAGAACGGCGCACACACCACCCACAGCAGCGCCGACCACGAATAGGCCAGGCTGATCCAAACGTCCTCGACCTTCAGCGCCGTGCCGATCGAGGGCATCACCGATTGCATCGCGGTGTTGCCCGCGGCAGTCACCAGCATGACCATGAACAGCAGTGCCATGCGCGCCGGCGGGATCGCGCTCGGCGGCTGGGCGGCGGCGCGCGCCGGGGTCAGGGTTGGCTCGCTGCCGGCCACGACCCTATTCGAAGGTCTCGGCCAGCGCCTCGCCCGAGGGACCGGCCAGCTGGCGGTGGATCGCCACGGTGACGACGAGGAAGATGACGGTCAGTGCCGCGTTCACCAGCGCGCTCACCACATTGATGCCGATGGTCGTGACTGGCTCGCCCATGGCCGAGAGGATCAGCGTCAGCACCGCCGAGACGAGCGTGGCGATGAGGCCGATGGTGAACATCAGCAGGAACAGGAAGAGCAGGATGCGCAGCGAATTGCCCCGGGTCAGCGTCCAGGACCGCCGGATCGCGGCGATCGGATTGCGCTCGCCTTCGATGGCGATCGCCGGGGCGATCAGCGCGAACTTGGTGAACAGGTAAAGGATCAGTACGACCAACAGCAGGATGGCGAGGACCGTCACCGCCGGGGGCGCGAAGGCGGCGAGGAGGCCGAACGGCAGGCCGACCGCGAGCCCTGCGCCGACCGCGCTGATGATCTGCGCCGCAAGGTAGGAAGGGATGCTCCTGAGGCCGGTCCCCAGCGCCTCGCCCACGGTCGGGCGGCCGCGGTCGGTGAGCAGCGCGAGCAGGGTCATCGAGCCGATGAACTGCACCACCACCAGCGCGAGCAGCACCGGCCAGTTATCGGCATAGACCGCGCTCATCTGCGCCGCGAGCGCCTCCATCGCCGCCTCGGGCGCGGCGCCGGTGGGGCCAGCCTGGGCCTGCGGATCGGCGAGCTGCGGCACGAAGATCGATGCCGCCAGCGAGGGCAGGAAGAAGAACAGCCCGGCGATCGCGCCGATCGTGTCGCGGTTCGCACCGATGAGGCCGGTGGTCAGCGTCCAGGCCTTGCCCATGTCGAGCTTGCGGTTTGCCATTGCGAATCCCTTGCTGCGGGCGCCGCGCGGCCCGCGCGCATTCGCCTCTTGATCTCGGCGCTCAATGCCCCCACCGCTGGCGCATGGCAAGCACTGCTCCGGCCCCACGGCCCGACCTTCCCATCGAATGGCGCCGCGAGAGCGCGCCGGTCGCCTACACCGCCGCGCTTGCCGCGATGGACGCGCGCAACAGGGCGGTGCAGGCGGGCGAGGCGGCCGAGCTCGTCTGGCTGCTCGAGCATCCCCCGGTCTACACCGCCGGCACCAGCGCCGACCCTGCCGAACTCGTCGACCCGCGCTTCGAGGTGGTCGAGGCCGGGCGCGGCGGGCGCTACACCTACCACGGACCCGGCCAGCGGGTCGGCTATCTGGTGCTGAACCTTGCCGAGCGTGGGCGTGACGTGCGCTGCTTCGTCCACGCGATCGAGGGCTGGGTGATCGGCACCCTCAAGACTTTCGGCGTCGAGAGCTGGCGCGCCGAGGGACGGGTCGGCATCTGGACCCGCGACATCGACGGCTCCGAAGCCAAGATCGGCGCGATCGGCATGCGGGTGCGGCGCTGGGTGACGATGCACGGCTTCTCGGTCAACCTCGACCCCGACCTTGCGCACTTCGGCGGGATCGTCCCCTGCGGCATCGCCGAATACGGCGTCACCAGCCTCGCGCGGCTGGGCTTGCACGTCTCGGCCGACGAATGGGACGAGGCGCTGATCGCGGCCGCGCCGGATTTCCTTGACGCATTGGACGCGGCGGCGAAAAGGGCGTGCCGATGAGACGCCTACTCCTCCTTGTCCCGTTCCTGCTTGTCGCCGCCTGCGAGGACAAGGCCGCCCCGCCGACCGAGCAGGGCGGACAGGCCTCGGGCCAGATCCTCGCCGGCTCGGTGAGCGACGCGATGATCCCGCTCGGCGAACTCAAGTCCGAAGCCCCGCTCGCCCCGCGGCAGGCGCCCGAGGCGACCGCGACGGGCCTCGACGAGGAGCAGCCCGAGGTGGTGCCGGTTGAGGGCGTGGATGGGACCGCACCCCCACCCGCACCCGCCCCTGCCGCCCCGGCGCCTGCGCCGACAGGGTAACGATCCAAGGTCCGCACGAACTTCGCCGCCGCCCCGTGTCAAGCACGGGGCGACGCGGCGGGGACTCGAGGGAAAACCTTACTCCGCTGCCTCGGCCTGTTCCTCGGCGAGCGTCGGGTAGTCGGTGTAGCCCTGGGGGATCGGGAAGTACCAGGACTTGGGCACGTCCTTGTTGGGGTTCCAGTGGGCGCCCGCCGCGATGCGCTTGTCGAGATCGGGGTTGGAGATATAGGGCCGCCCGAAGCTCACCGCGTCGCACTTGCCGCTTTCCACATCGGCTGCGGCTTCCTCGGCGGTGTAGTCCGAGTTGAGGATCAGCTTGCCGGTGTAAATCTGGCGGATCAGCGGGCTCTGCTTGGGGACGTCGGTCTGGCCGAAGGTGCCGTTGGGGCCGGGCTCGCGCAGTTCGACGAAGGCGAGGCCGAGTTCCTCGCACACCTTGGCTGCCGCACCGAAGGTCGCGGGCGGGTTGCTGTCATCGGTGCCCTGCGAATCCCCGTTGGGCGAGAGGCGGATGCCGACGCGGTCCGCGCCCCACACGTCGACCAGCGCTTCCAAGACTTCGCGCATGAAGCGGGTGCGGTTTTCCGGCGAGCCGCCGTAGCTGTCGGTGCGCAGGTTTGTCTTGTCGCGCAGGAACTGGTCGACGAGGTAGCCATTCGCGCCGTGGAGCTGCACCCCGTCGAAGCCCGCCTTCTTGGCGTTCTCGGCGGCGCGGCGGTAGTCGGCGATGGTGCGCTTGATGTCCTCGAGCGTCATTTCGCGGGCCTGGGCATAGGGCGACTTGCCGGTCGGCGTGTGCGCCTCGCCCGGCGCGGTGGTGGCGCTGGCCGAGAAGGGCGGCTCGCCACCCAGGAAATAGGGGTGGACGATGCGGCCCATGTGCCACAGCTGCATGACGATGAGGCCGCCTTCCTCGTGCACGGCCGTGGTGGTGGCCTTCCACGCCTCGGTCTGCTCGTCGCTCCAGATGCCCGGCGCGCTCGGCCAGCCGAGGCCTTCGGTGCTGATGCCGGTCGCTTCGGTCAGGATCATGCCCGCGCCGGCACGCTGGCGGTAATAGGTCGCCATCAGCGCGTTGGGCACGAACATCGGATCGGCCGCGCGCCCGCGGGTGAGCGGGGCCATGTGGATGCGGTTCTTCGCGTGGAGCGCGCCCATCTGGAGCGGCTGGAACAGAACGTCATGCATCGGGGAAAACCTCCTTTGGGGATGTCATTTGGTTAGGCATCTGGCCCCCCGCTGGCTAGGGCGCAAGCATGGAAAATGAGGGTGCCCTCCAAGAAGAAGTTGTCCCGCACCAGCGCCAGCCTGCGCAGTGGCTGCTGCTGCTCGCACTGTTCGGCGGCAACGTCGCGCTGGCGATCGGGCCGTGGTTCGTGCGCATCGCCGACACCGGGCCGGTCGCGGCGGGCTTCTGGCGGCTGTTCCTGGCGCTGCCCTTCATGGTGCTGCTCGCGCGGGCGAACCGCCAGCCGCTGACGGGGATGGGGGCGAAGACCCTCGCGCTGGTGGCGCTGGGGGCGGTGACCTTCGCGCTCGATCTGGCGAGCTGGCACATCGGCATCGGCATGACCCGGCTGGGGAACGCAACCCTGTTCGGCAATGCCGGCTCGATCGTGCTGCTGTTCTGGGGCTTTCTCGTCGCGCGCACATTGCCCGGGCGGCTCGAGTGGCTGGCGATCATCTTCGCGCTCACCGGGGCGGCGATCCTGATGGGCCGCAGCCTCGAGATCAGTCACGAGACGCTGGTCGGCGACCTGTTCTCGGTCGCGGCGGGGCTGCTCTACGCGGTCTACCTGCTGACGCTGCAAAGCGCGCGCGGGGCGTTCGGATCGTGGAGCCTGCTCGTCTGGGTGAGCATCTTCGGCGCGCCGGTGCTGCTCGTGATCGCGCTGCTGCTTGGAGAGCCGGTGTGGCCGACGCATTGGGGGCCGGTTGTCGGCCTGTTCATCCTCAGCCAGCTGGTGGGCCAAGGGCTGATGGTCTTTGCCCTGCGCTACTTCCCGCCGCTGGTGGTGGGCCTCGCCCTGCTGACCCAGCCCGCGGTCGCCTCGATCTATGGCTGGCTGGCGTTCGGCGAGGTGCTCTCGCCGCTCGACATCGTCGGCATGATGCTGGTGGGCGCGGCGCTGGCGGTGAGCAGGGCGCGGGCGAGCTAGTCCCCGCTGAAGCGCACCTTCCCCAGATCACCCATCCCCACGGTCCCGCTCGCCATCTCGAGCATCCTGTCGAGGCTGCGCTTGGCCTTCACGCGGATGCCTTCCTCGATCTCGATCTGCGGCGAGAGGTCGCGCAGCGCCACGTAGAGCTTCTCCATCGTGTTCAGCGCCATGTAGGGGCAGATGTTGCACGAGCAGTTCCCGTCCGCCCCCGGCGCGCCGATGAAGGTCTTTTCGGGCAGGGCCTTCTGCATCTGGTGGATGATGTGCGGCTCGGTGGCG
>JBJTSG010000281.1:0-14099 GCA_046076505.1 Erythrobacter sp.
AACCGCGCCCGGAACTGCGCCGCGGCGGGTGTCCCGACGACGCTGGTGGTCAACGGCGAAACCCGCCCCTGGACCAACAACCCGGCTTCGGGCATCTCGGGCGTCAACGCCGGCAACCCGAACCTCAGCCCGGAAACCTCGGACTCGATCACCATCGGTGCCGTGTTCCAGCCGCGCTTCGTGCGGGGTCTGAGCTTCTCGGTCGACTACTACGACATCAAGGTGAAGAACGTCATCGCGTCGCTCGGCGCGCAGACGATCATCAACCAGTGCTATGACGATCCGGGTGGCATCAACAACCAGTATTGTGCCGCGGTGTTCCGCCGCACCAGCAGCGATCCGTTCGCCAATGCGACCTTCCAGGGTCAGCGCGACCGCGTCGTTGCCGGTCTCCCGAACATCAACCTGCCTCAGGTCGGTCCGTCGTTCCTCGCGGCGCCGTTCAACTACGCGAAGCTGCGTGCCAAGGGCATCGACTTCGAGATGAACTACGTCACCGATCTGGCAGAGAACCTGAACCTGTCGATCCGCGCCGTGGCGACCTACAATCTGGAGCGTGAGGACTTCACCGTCGTCACCATCCCGACCCAGTCGACCCGCCTGAACGGCACCCTCGGTCTCCCGACCTGGGCGGCGAACCTGTTCGCCACGCTCGACTTCGGCCAGTTCGACCTGGGTTATACGGCTCGCTTCCTTGGCAAGCAGTCCGTGAACGATTGGGAAGTCCAGTTCACACACCAGGGCCGTGGTCCGACCAACCCGGACGCAACCCCGTTCAAGTTCTATCCGGACATCCTGTACCACAACCTGCGCTTCGGCTTCGAACCGAAGGACACGAACTTCCGCTTCTACGGCGGTATCGACAACGTCCTCGATCAGATGCCGCCGCTGCCGCTCACCGGCACCGGCGCGGGCTCGGGCATCTACCCGATCCAGGGCCGCTACTTCTACGCAGGTGCCACGGTTAAGTTCTGATCCCTCACCGGATCGATTGACCGAACAAGGAAAGGCCCCGGCATCCGCCGGGGCCTTTTTTTTGCGTCCGCGTCCGGCGCGCCGAACGAGCGATGCGCCGCTTCATTATCCTCGATCAGGGAAATGTACGATTATTGGAGCGTCACGATAGAACGTTCAGACTTTACGATAATTGCCGATTTGCGTTGCGAAGCTGCAACTTCACGCAACGCTGCGACAAGCCGAGCGGCGATGCGCGTGACGCTGCCTGCCGTGCCTGCCTAAACCTCTCGCGAGCGGCATCTCCCGCCCACCCCCTGCCCCGCACCCTGTGACCCGACACCGGGACCGCCGGTGCGGCCCCGCGAACACAGAACAGAGAGGTCTTGCCCCCATGCGATTCACCACCGTCCCGAGCCTGCCCGGCCTGCGCGCAGGTGTCGGCCTTGCCGCCCTCGCCCTTGCCCTTCCCGCAGCCGCACAGAGCCAGAATGCCCCCGAGCAGCAGTCGCCGCCGACCGAGCAGGGTACCAGCGCCTCGCCGGCTCCGGCCACCGTGACCACCACCGAGCCCGACGGCGCTCCGGCAGGCGAGCCGATCACCGTCACCGGTTCGCGCCTGCGCCGCGACACCTATTCCTCGATCGAGCCGGTCACCGTCATCACCAAGGAAGAGGTCACGCTATCGGGCTTCAACGGCTCGGTGGATGCGCTGCAAAGCAACGAGGTCACCCAGGGCGCCGCGCAGATCAATAACGCATTCGGCGGCTTCGTCACCGCAGGCGGCACCGGGGCCAACACCCTGGGCCTTCGCAACCTCGGCCCGGCGCGCACGCTGATCCTGCTCAACGGCCGCCGCCTGGCCCCATCGGGCACCCGCGGCAACACGCTGTCGGCAGACCTCAACGTCCTGCCCTCGGCGATCGTCGGCAGCATCGAAATCCTCAAGTCCGGCGCCTCGTCGGTCTACGGCTCGGACGCCATCGCCGGCGTCGTCAACATCATCACCGACACCAAGCTGCGCGGCCTCACCCTCGAAGCGCAAGTCAACGTCCCCGAGATTGGCACCGGCATCGACCGCCGCGTCGCCGCCTCGTTCGGCTTCGGCAACGACCGCCTCGACATCATCGGATCGGTCGAGTGGCGCAAGCGCGATGCGATCCGGCTCAACGACGTTGACTGGACGAGCTGCCCGCGCGGCGGCTTCCTGTCGGGCGAGGGCACCGAATTCGGCTCGGGCGACATCAACAACTTCGAAGGCAACCCCTGCTTCACGCTCGACAACGGCGGGGTGACGATCAACACTATCGGTGTTCCCACCCGCGACGCGATCGGCCGCACCAGCGGCGTGCTGGGACGCTTCAACCGCCTGCGCCCGCAGCCGGGCCAGGTTGCCGGTACCCCGGGCTTCCTCGGCGTCGGCACCTATGACCGCGACACCTTCGATCCCGATAGCCAGAAGGAATACCTTATCACCCCGACCGAGAACCTGACCGGGTTCCTCTCGGCGACCTATGATCTCGAGGCGCTCGGCAATGCCGAGATCTACGGCGAAGTGCTCGGCGCACGGCGCAAGTCCTCCGCGCCGCTCTACCGCCAGCTTACGCTCGATTACCTCACCGGCAGCCCGCTGGTGCCGGAAATCTTCCGCAACGGAGTCTTCGCCAATCCGAACGAAACCTCGAGCGGGCAGACCGTCGCGGCGCGCGCCTTCATCGGCTTCGGCCTCACGGATTCGCGTCAGCAGCTCGACTACGTGCGGGCCACCGCCGGCATCCGGGGCGATTTCTTCTCGCCCAAGTGGCGCTACGACGTCTCCGCGACCCGTTCGTGGACCGATGGTCGCTACGAGATCGAGAGCTTCCTGATCGACCGCGTCGCCAACTCGCTGCTTGCGGTGCAGAACCCCGACGGCACCTTCCGGTGCGCCAGCCAGGCAACCAACGCAAACTGCGTCGCCGCCCCGGTGCTCAACGCCGACACCATCGGCGGGCGCCTGCCGCAGGCCTATCGCGACTACATCCTGCAGAATACCATCGGGACGACCAAGTTCCGCGAGACGATCGTCACGGGCACGATCAGCGGCGACCTGTTCACGCTGCCCGGGGGCGACGTGCAGCTCGTGGTCGGCGGCGAGTACCGCAAGCAGCGCATCGACGACGCGCCCGATCCCAACGCGATCAGCGGCAACCTCCTCGGCCTCACCGCCGCAGTGCCGACCCGCGGTTCGGACAATGTCAAGGAAGCCTTCACCGAAGTCCTGATCCCGGTCCTGCGTGACCGCCCGTTCTTCGAAAACCTCACGCTGAACGCTTCGGGCCGCTACACCGACTACGCCTCCTACGGCAGCGACTTAACCTACAAGGTCGCGGGCGAATGGGAGTTCTTCCGCGGCCTCGGCATTCGCGGCAGCTACGGCACGTCGTTCCGGGCTCCGGCACTCGCCGAGCAGTTCCTCGGCGCCACGACCGGCTTCATCGCCGGCGGCTTCGATCCCTGCGATTCGGACAACTTCCCGGCGAACCCGGCCAATTACACGCCGGATGACGTGCGGACCGCGGCCAATTGCCGGTCGGTGGGGATCGACGTTGCCAATTTCGTGCAGACCAACGGCATCACCGTGTTCAACCGGGGCGGGGCAGAGACCGGCCTTGAGGCGGAGACCTCGCGCAACTGGACGGTTGGCGCGGTGTTCCAGCCGCAGCTGGGCAGCGGGCTCTCGCTCGCGCTTTCGGCCGACTACTTCGACATCAAGGTGAGCAACGGCGTCGAAAGCCTCGGCGGGGCGACCATCCTCGACCGCTGCTATTCGGCAGAGGATTTCGACCCGACGCAGAGCTTCTGCGCCTTCGTCGGCCGCAACAGCAACAACCAGCTGCAGGTGACGAGCGGCTTCATCAACCTGTCGGAAAACATCGTGAAGGGCTACGAGTTCAACGCCCGGGTCGGCTTTGACCTGTTCGGCGGCCGGATGCTGCTCAATGCCAATGCGGTGAAGTACACCGAGCAGTCGGACCGGCTGTTCCCCGAAGAAGTGCTGCTCGATCGCAACGGCATCACCGGCACGCCGGACTTCGTGGGTTCGTTCGATGCGACCTATCGCAAGGGCCCGGTGACGCTGCGCTACGGCTTCACCTTCCTCGACGCGAGCTCGGGCACCTACGACTACTACGCCACCAGCCGCCTCGATGGCACGATCGATCCGGCGACGCTTCAGGACCTGCGCGACAACTACAAGCTCGAGGTTCCGGCCTACTTCCTGCACAACGCCTCTGTGCAGTTCAACGCGGCCGAGCGTCTCCAGTTGACAGTAGGGGTGCGCAACATCTTCGATACGGAACCGCCGCGGGTTTCCGCCTACGACACGACGATCGCAAATGCGCCGCTCGTCTCGTTGTACGACTTCCAGGGCCGCACGTTCTTCGTGAACACGACCGTGCAGTTCTGATCGGGATCGTCACGATGCAAAGAGAAAGGCCCCGGGAGACCGGGGCCTTTCCTGTTTGCCGGAGGAAGGGTTAGGCGACGCTCATCGTCAGCGCGCCATCGCCTTCGTCGATCTTCAGCGTGCTGCCATCGGGAAGCTTGCCCTCGAGCAGCATTTCGGCGAGCGGGTCCTGAAGATAGCGCTGCACCGCGCGCTTCAGCGGCCTTGCGCCGTAAACCGGATCGTAGCCGACGCGGCCGAGCCAGCGCAGCGCCGCATCGGTGAGGTCGAGCTTGATCTTGCGGTCGGCGAGCAGCTTCTGCACCCGGCCCACCTGAATCTCGACGATCGGCGCCATGTGCTCCTGGCCCAGGCGGTGGAACAGGATGATCTCGTCGAGACGGTTCAGGAACTCGGGCCGGAAATGCCCGCGCACCACGTCCATCACGTCCTTCTCGACCGACGCGACCTCCGCCCCGTCGGGCAGGTTGGCGAGATACTGGCTGCCGAGGTTGCTGGTCAGGATGATCAGCGTGTTGGCGAAGTCCACCACGCGCCCCTGCCCGTCGGTCAGGCGACCGTCGTCCAGCACCTGGAGCAGCACGTTGAACACGTCCTGGTGCGCCTTCTCGACCTCGTCAAACAGCACCACCTGGTAGGGCCGGCGCCGCACCGCCTCGGTCAGCACCCCGCCCTCTTCATAGCCGACATAGCCCGGAGGCGCGCCGATCAGGCGGGCGACGGCGTGCTTCTCCATGAATTCGCTCATGTCGATGCGCACCATCGCGCTGTCATCGTCGAACAGGAACCCGGCGAGCGCCTTGGTGAGCTCGGTCTTGCCGACGCCCGTGGGGCCGAGGAACAGGAAGCTGCCGAGCGGACGGCCCGGGTCCTGAAGCCCGGCGCGGGCGCGGCGCACGGCCTTGGACACGGCCTCGATGGCCTGCGACTGGCCGATGACACGCTTGCCGAGGATCGCCTCCATCTGGAGCAGCTTCTCGCGCTCGCCTTCCATCATCTTGTCGACGGGAACGCCCGTCCAGCGGCTGACGACGCCGGCGATGTCCTCCTCGGTCACCTCCTCGCGCAGCATCGCATTGGCGGCCTGCCCCTGCGCTTCGGCGAGCTGCTTCTCGAGCTCGGGAATGCGCCCGTAGGACAGCTCCCCCGCCTTGGCGAGATCGCCCTCACGCTGGGCCTGCTCGAGTTCGAGCCGCGCCGCGTCGAGCGCTTCCTTGATGCGCCCTTCGGCAGCGATCTTGTCGCGCTCGTTCTGCCAGCGGGTGGTGAGTTCGGCCGATTGCTGTTCGAGATTGGCGAGGTCTTCGCGCAGGGCAACCAGCCGGTCCTTCGAGTTCTGGTCTGTCTCCTTCTGGAGCGCCTGTTCCTCGATCTTGAGCTGGATGATCCGCCGGTCGAGCGCCTCGATCTCCTCGGGCTTGCTCTCCACCTCCATGCGGATGCGCGAGGCGGCTTCGTCCATCAAATCAATGGCCTTGTCGGGCAGGAAGCGGTTCTGGATGTAGCGGTCCGATAGCTTCGCCGCTGCGACGATCGCGCCGTCGGTGATGCGCACGCCGTGGTGCAGCTCGTACTTGTCCTTGATGCCGCGCAGGATCGAGATCGTGTCCTCGACAGTCGGCTCCTTGATGTAGACCGACTGGAACCGCCGCTGGAGCGCGGGGTCCTTCTCGACATACTTCTGGTACTCATCGAGCGTCGTCGCGCCGATGCAGTGGAGTTCACCGCGCGACAGGGCGGGCTTCAGCAGGTTGGAGGCATCCATCGAACCTTCCGAAGCGCCCGCGCCGATGAGGGTGTGCATTTCATCAATGAAAAGAATGATCTGCCCCTCGGCGTGCTTGACCTCGTCGAGCACCGACTTGAGCCGCTCCTCAAACTCGCCGCGGTACTTCGCGCCCGCGATCAGCGCGCCCATGTCGAGGCTCATCAGGGTGCGGCCCTTGAGGCTGTCGGGGACGTCGCCGTTGGCGATGCGCAGGGCCAATCCTTCCGCGATGGCGGTCTTGCCGGTGCCGGGCTCGCCGATCAGCGCGGGGTTGTTCTTGGTCCGCCTCGCGAGAATCTGGATGGTGCGCCGGATTTCCTCGTCGCGGCCGATCACCGGATCGAGCTTGCCCTCGCGCGCGGCCTTGGTGAGGTCGCGGGCATACTTTTCCATGGCGTCGTAGGTGTTCTCGGCGGACGCGGAATCGGCTTTTTTGCCGCCACGCAGCTGTTCTATCGCAGTGTTGAGGGCCTGTGGGGTGACCTTGGCGGCGGCTAGCGCCTCACCTGCAGGGGTGCTGGACAGGGCCAGCGCGGTCAGGAGCCGCTCGACGGTGACGTAGCTGTCGCCGGCCCTGTCGGCGAGCTGTTCGGCCTGGTCGAGCACCCGGACCGCGTCATTGTCGAGCCCCGGGGTCGCCTGCGCGCCCGAGCCGGTCACCACCGGAATCTTCGACAGCCCGGCATCGATTGCGGTCGCAGCGAGCGGCGCCTGGCCGCCGGCGCGCTGGATCAGCCCCGCGGCCATGCCCTCGCTGTCCTCCAGCAAGGCCTTGGCGATGTGCAGCGGGGTGATGCGCTGGTGGTTCATGCGGATCGCGACCGTCTGCGCGGCTTGCAGGAAGCCCTTCGCGCGGTCGGTGAACTTCTCGAGATTCATCTGGTCTGAGCCCTCCAATTCCTACCGCCCCTAGTTAGTGTTGCCAAAGAGCAACACAAGCCCCACCCCGTCGATTCTGCGATCCGAGGTGTATTAGCCGAGTAGGCGGGTTCCTTTGTGCAACATGGCAAGGGCGCTCGGTCCGTGGGCCTTCGGCAGCGCTTGATTTCCGCCCGGCACCGCGCGATGACAGGCCGAGGGACTGAGAGAGACTTACCGCATGGCCTGGCTGAAGCGCGGCGCATTTGCGCTGCTGGGGGTGTTCGTGCTCGCCGTGGCGGTGCTCGCCACCTGGGAGCCGTTCGCCGCGCACCCGGCGGCCCGCACTGCCGGCGTGACCTACAAGGCCGAGATCGTCCGCGACGATTGGGGCGTGCCGCACATCTACGGTGCGACCGACGCCGACACCGCCTTCGGCGTCGCCATCGCCCATGCCGAGGATGATTTCTTCACCCTTCAGGACACCATCGCCATGGCGCGGGGCCGCTATGGCGCGATCGCCGGACAGGACGGGGCGAAGGTCGATTACGTCTACCACCTGCTCGGCGCCCGCGGCACGGCCGAGCGCGAATACCCCAAGCTCCCCGCCGACACCCGCGCGGTTTACGAGGCCTATGCGGCAGGCCTCAACCAGTACGCCAAGGATCACCCGGGCGAGTTGAAGCTCGCCAACCTCTTCCCCGTCAACGGCACCGACATCGCGACCGGCTTTGCGCTGCGCCAGCCGTTCTTCTTCGGCCTCGACAGCGTGATCGGCCCGCTCGTCGCCGGCGAGCCGGAGCGCCGCGAACAGGGGCAGGACATTCCCGGCTTTCCGCGTCCGCCCTTCGCCGTGGAGCCGATGGCGCCCGCCGCGCCCGCCCCGAAGCAGGCGCGCGCGCTGGTGCTGCCGCAGGGCGAAGATGCCGAGCACATGGGCTCCAACGCCTTCGCCATCGCGCCGAAAAAGGGCGGCGGGACCACCACGCTCATTTCCAACTCGCATCAGCCCTATCGCGGCGGCGTCGCCTGGTACGAGCTGGTCATCGAGAGCGGCCAAGGCTGGCATCTTGCCGGATCGACCTTCCCCGGCGTGCCCTTCCCGGTGATGGGCCACAACGAGCACCTCGGCTGGACCAACACGGTCAACACCCCCGACATGGTAGACATCTACAAGCTCGAGCTGGACAACAGCGGCACGCGCTATAGGCTCGACGGCAAGTGGATGCCGCTGGAGAGCCGGACCGTCACCCTGCCGGTCAAGATGGGCCCGCTCGTCCTGCCGATCCGCCGCGAGGTGCTGCGCTCGGTGCACGGGCCGGTAATCCGGAACGCGAACGGCGCTTTCGCGATCCGCTATGGCGGGATCGGCAAGCTCGGCCAGCTCGATGCCTACTACCGGCTCGGCAAGTCCAAAACCTTCGCCGATTGGCAGGCGCAGATCGCCAGGCTCGCGATCCCCTCGACCAACTTCATCTACGCCGACGAGGCCGGCACCATCGCCTACATCTACAACGCCGCCATCCCCAACCGCCCCGCCACCGTGAAGGCGGACTGGCGCTCGGTCCTGCCGGGGAACCGCAGCGACCTGATCTGGCAGGGCACCGTGCCCTACGCCGCGATCCCCAAGATCGTGAATCCGGCGAGCGGCTGGGTCTACAACTCGAACAACACGCCCTTCACCGCGGCCGGCATGGGCAGCGACATCGACCCGGCGAGCGTTTCGCCGCTGCTCGGCGTGGAGCTCAAGCAGACCAACCGCTCGCGCCGCGCCTACAAGCTGCTTTCGGAAAGCGGCACGCTCGACCGTGCGGCGCTCGAGCGGATCAAGTACGACACGGGCTACGAACGCGCCGGCTATGTCGCGCGGATGTGGGACGAGCTTGGCCGCATGAAAGCGGAAGGCCAGCTCGCCAAGGCACGCGACCTGCTGCTGTCCTGGGACTTCACCGCCGATGGCAAGGGCAGCGCCGATGCGATCGCCATGCTGATGATCCGCGACTTCATGGCCGCGGACTATGTCGGCAAGCCCTACCCCGACGCGGCCGAGAAGCTGAAGGCGGCGAGCGACCACCTGATGGCCCATTTCGGCCGGCTCGACCCGCCGCTGGGCGATCTCGTGCGGCTGCGGCAGGGGAAGGTCGACCTGCCGATGGACGGCGGATCGGACAGCTTGCGCGCCGCGACCAGCTGGGACGTCGCCGACGACGGGCGGCTCAGCATCAAGCATGGCGACAGCTTCATCATGTGGATCGAGTGGGCGCCGGGCCAGCGCGTCACCTCGCGCTCCATCCAGCCCTTCGGCGCGGCGACCACCCGCCCGCAAAGCGCGCATTACACCGACCAGATGAAGCTGTTCGTCGAACACCGGCTGAAGCCGGTCCACTTCTGGCGCGATGATTTGCTGGCGAATGCCAGCAACCGGCGCGCCGAGCTCGTCACCAACGCGCGCTGAGGCGCATCGTCCTGCTCCCGATCGATCCACCGGAGAATTCGTCAATGACCACTCGTCTTGCTGCTGCCAGCCTGTCGGCCCTGGCTCTTGCGCTGGCCGCGCCCTTCTCGCCTGCCGCCGCGCAGGCCAAGCCCGCCGCCGCGCCCGCCGGGCCTCAGGCGACCGCCGATCTCGCCTCGCTCGTCGAGCAGGTGAAGATCCCCTACGAGGAGTTCAAGCTCGCCAACGGCCTCACCGTGATCGTCCACGAGGACCGCAAGGCGCCCGTCGTCGGTATCGCGGCGTGGTACAACGTCGGCTCCAAGGACGAGCCCGCCGGCAAGACCGGCTTCGCGCACCTCTTCGAGCACCTGATGTTCAACGGCTCGGAGAACGCGCCGCAGGACTACTTCCAGTACCTCGCCGAAATGGGCGCGACCGATTACAACGGCACCACCAATTTCGACCGCACCAACTACTTCCAGACCGTCCCCCGCCCCGCGCTCGAGCGCGCCCTGTGGCTGGAGAGCGACCGCATGGGCTACCTGCTCGGCGCGGTGACGCAGGCGAAGCTCGATAACCAGCGCGGCGTGGTGCAGAACGAGAAGCGTCAGGGCGACAACCAGCCGGGGGGCCTCGTGTTCTACGAGGTCCTGAAGCAGCTCTTCCCCGAAGGCCACCCCTACCGCCACAACGTGATCGGCTCGATGGCCGACCTCGACAGCGCCTCGCTGGAGGACGTGAAGACCTGGTTCCGCGACAAGTACGGCCCCAACAACGCGACGCTCGTGCTGGCCGGCGACATCTCGCCCGCCGAGGCACGGCCGCTGGTCGAGAAGTATTTCGGCCCGATCGCGGCCGGTCCGGTCAACAATCCCGCGCAGGCCCCCGTCCCGACCCTCGCCGCACCGGTGCGCTCCGTGATGAAGGACCAGGTCGCCGCGACCCAGATCCAGAAGTACTGGGCGATCCCGGGCCTTGCCGACAAGGATCGTCCGGCGCTGCTGATGGGCGCGGGCATTCTCGGGGGGCTCGCCTCGAGCCGCCTCGATGAGGTGCTGGTGCGCAACGAGCAGCTCGCCGTGCAGGTCTCGGCCTCGACCTACGACTTCCAGCGCGTCGGCGCCTTCACCGTCACCGCCGTGCTGAAGCCGGGCGTCCCGCTCGAGAAACTCGAGAAGCGTCTCGACGAGGTGCTCGCCAATTTCATCGCCGAAGGGCCGACGCAGGACGAGGTGCGCCGCGCCGCCACCAGCGGGATCGCCGAGACGATCCGCGGCCTCGAGCAGGTCGGCGGCTTCAACGGCAAGGCCGTGACCCTTGCCGAGGGCAAAGTGCTCGCGGGCGACACCGCCTTCTACAGCAAGGACCTGAAGCGCCTCGCCTCGATCACCCCGGCCGAGATCCGCTCCACCATGCAGAAGTGGGTCACCCGTCCGGCCTTCACCCTGGTACTCGAACCCGGCGCGCGCGACGCGAACTACGAGGAAGCCGCCTCGGTCGGCGCCAAGGCCAACGCCTCCGAGCGCGACCGCTCATCCGAGACGCTGACCGTCACCAAGGAGCGTCCCAAGCCGCCGATCAGCAGCGAGGCGAAGCTCGACTTCCCGGCGATGGAGCGCGCGACGCTCGCCAACGGCATGAAGGTCACCTATGCGCGCCGCACCACGGTGCCCGCGACCTACGTGGCGATGAGCTTCAATGCCGGTACCGCCGCCGATCCCTCGGGCAAGGCCGGCCTCGCAGCGCTCGCCACCGGGCTGTTCGACGAGGGCACGGCAAAGCTCACCTCGCAGCAGATCGCGGAAGCCGGAGAGCGCCTCGGTGCCAATATCACCGCCGCGAGCAGCGATGACCGTTCGACCTTCACGCTCTCCGCGCTGACGGCGAACCTCGCCCCGAGCCTCGACCTCATGCGCCAGATCATGCGCGAGCCGGCGTTCAAGGCCGAGGACCTCGAGCGCGTGCGCGCCCAGACCCTCACCGGCATCCGCCAGGCGATGAAGTCGCCGCAGGGGATCGCCCAGCGCACGCTCACGCCCGAGCTGTTCGCGGGCAGCCCCTATGGCGGGGTGAGCACCGTCAAGAGCGTCTCGGCCATCACCCGCGACGACCTCGTCGGCTTCAAGGACAGCTGGATCCGCCCCGACAACGGCGAAGTCTTCGTGATCTCGGACAAGCCGCTGGCCGAGGTGGTGAAGTCGCTGAACGCCGCATTCGGCGACTGGAGGGCGCCGGCTGCGGCCAAGGGCACCAAGACCTTCGCCGCCAACGCCGCGACCAAGGGCAACCGCATCATCCTGGTCAACCGCCCGAACTCGCCGCAGAGCGTGATCGTCGGCGCGCAGGTCACGCCGCTCAAGGCGGGCGATCCGGGCTTCATCGCCTTCAACAGCGCCAACAATTCGCTCGGCGGCAACTTCCTGTCGCGCCTCAACATGAACCTGCGCGAGACCAAGGGCTGGAGCTACGGCGTGCGCGGCCAGACCCAGGCGCGCGAGAACGCGGTGATCTACGGCATCTCCGCGCCCGTCCAGGCTGACCGCACCGGGGATTCGCTCGCCGAGATGATCCGCGAGACCAAGGAGTTCCTGACCGTGAAGGGCGTCACCAAGGAAGAGCTCGACCGCAGCATCTCCTCGGAAGTGGGCGCGCTGCCGGGCCGCTTAGAAACCTCGCCGGCGGTGCTCGGCGCGATGCAGAGCAACGCGCTGTTCGGCCGCCCGGACGATTATCAGGAGAAGCTCGCGGGCATCTACCGTGCGCAGACGGCCGCGGCGCTTGATCAGGCGGCCCGCGCGGCGATCAACCCCGACAGCTTCGTCTGGGTGGTGGTCGGCGACGCCACCAAGGTGCGCGCCCAGCTCGAGCCGCTCGGCCTGCCGATCGAGCAGCGCGAGATGGAAAGCGAGTAACGGCAGCTTCGGCGCGTTTTGGTGGGAATCTGGTTGAAGCGCGCGGACACTCCTGTAAATAACGCCACCGGAGTGCCGGCTCGCCAAGGGTCCGCACGCGAACCAGGGAGTTGGATATGTCTGTTGCAGGTACCTACAAGACCACCGTCAAGAGCCCGATGGGCGACCAGACCGGCACGCTCACCGTCGTTCCCGACGGCGACACCTTCACCGGCTCGATGGTCGGCAGCCTCGGCTCGATGGACATCGCCGGTGGCTCGGTCGAAGGCAACACCATCAAGTGGCAGATGCAGATGACCGTGCCGATGCCGATGACCCTCGACTGCGAAGCGACCATCGACGGCGACAGCCTCACCGGTTCGGTCAACGCCGGTGCCTTCGGCGCGATGCCGCTGTCGGGCACCCGCGAGGCCTGATCGCTTCGGCCATTTGCGGCCATGAAAGGCCGCCGGGGCTCACGCTCCGGCGGCCTTTTGCTTGCCCGCTATGCGTGCGGCAGTGGGCTTGCGTTCAGGAAGCCTCGTGTATGAAAAGACATGACCCTCCAAAGGAGAGCCGTGCCATGACCTACCGCCTCGCCGCCGCTGCGACCCTTGCCCTTCTGACGGGAGCCTGCGCCACCGTGCCTGAAACCCAGCCGCTCGCCGGCACCAAGTGGCAGCTCGCGGAGATCGAGACCGGGGGCAGCACCACCACGCTCGACCCCGCCATCCAGCGTCGCCACACGCTTGCCTTCCGCGAGGGCGGGGAATTGCAGGCGCAGCTCGACTGCAACCGCGGCCGCGGCACCTGGACGGCGGGCAGCGCCGGCACGATCACCTTCGGTCCGGTGATGAGCACGCGGATGATGTGCCCGCAGCCGAGCTTCGGCGACCGCTTGGCAGGCGGCCTTGCGGGCGTGCAGCGCTACACCACCGCGCCGGGCGGCAAGCAGCTCGTCCTCGAAGGTCCCGACCTGCGGCTGACCTTCACCCAGGCAACGGAGTGACGAAACCTTAGCGGTTCTGGCGCCCCTCGATCAGCCGGTCGACCAGCGACGGATCGGCGAGGGTCGAGGTGTCGCCCAGCGACCCGAAGTCGTTCTCGGCGATCTTGCGCAGGATGCGGCGCATGATCTTGCCCGAGCGGGTCTTGGGCAGGCCGTCGGTGAAGTGGATGAGGTCGGGCGTCGCGATCGGGCCGATCTCTTTCCGGACGTGTGCCTTCAGTTCGGTGAGAAGGGCGTCCGAGCCCTCCTCCCCGGCGTTCAAGGTAACGTAGCAGTAGATGCCCTGCCCCTTGAGGTCGTGAGGGTAGCCGACCACGGCGGCCTCAGCGACCTTGGGATGGAGCACCAGCGCGCTCTCGACCTCGGCGGTGCCCATGCGGTGGCCCGAGACGTTGATCACATCGTCGACCCGCCCGGTGATCCAGTAGTATCCGTCGGCATCGCGCTTGCACCCGTCGCCGGTGAAATACTTGCCGACATAAGTGCTGAAATAGGTCTGCACGAAGCGGTCGTGATCGCCGTAGACGGTGCGCGCCTGACCCGGCCAGCTGTGCGTGATGCACAGGTTCCCCTCGGTCGCCCCGTCCAGAACGACACCTTCATTGTCAACCAGTTGCGGACGAATGCCGAAGAAAGGCAGGCCCGCGCTTCCCGGCTTCATGTCGTGCGCTCCGGGCAGTGTGGTGATCATGCAGCCGCCGGTTTCGGTCTGCCACCAGGTGTCGATCACCGGG
>JBJTSG010000282.1:0-4594 GCA_046076505.1 Erythrobacter sp.
ATCGGTTTCGCCGAAGGGCCGAAGGGCGCGCCCCCGATCACCTTCGCGACCTATCTCGTCGCCCGCGACGCGCACGAGGACATGGACCCCGCCTCCCTCGCGACCCTCGCCGAGGTCGGGCGGGTGATCAAGGAATTCGCCGAGCCGGAGCGCGGGCTGCCGCTGGTGGGCAAGCTGTACTGACCTCCTCTCCCTTCCCGCAAGCGGGAGGGGAGAACCCGGCTCAGTGGTTAGGCGCCTGCGAGACCTTCGCCTCTCCGCCGAAGATCGCCACCTCGCGCATTCCGGCACTGGTCGCGCGGCCGCGGTACATGCCGGTGGTGTTGAAGCTGAACACCGGATCGCCCTCGGCGGTGACGAGGATCACCCCGCCGTCGCCGCCGAGCTGCGCGACATCGGCCATCACCGCGTCGGCGATGTGCTGCGCTTCGGCCGCCGTGACGCCGTCCCCTGCATCCTCGGTGCCGAGCGCGACCTTCGCCTCGGCCGTGGCGCGCAGGCGGGCGCAGATCTCATGCGCGACGCCCACGCGGATGAAGAACTCGCCCCACCCTGTCGCCGAGACAGCGCAGGCGCGGTTGTCGGCATAGGTGCCCGCCCCGATCAGCGGCGCATCGCCCACCCGGCCCCAGCGCTTGCCGGTCATGCCCCCGGTCGAGGTGCCGGCGGCAAGGTTGCCCCTCTGGTCCAAGGCCACCGCGCCGACAGTGCCGAACTTGTGGTCGACATCGAGCGCGGTGAGCTTCTCGGCCTTCAGCCGCTCCAGCGCCTCGCGCCGTTCGGGCGTGGCGAAGTAGGCAGGGGGCATGACGGCGAATCCCCTGGAGACCGCGAAGTCCTCGGCGCCCTTGCCGATCAGGAAGACGTGCTCGCTCTGGGTGCGGACCGTGTCGGCGAGGAGGATCGGGTTCTTGACCGTCTTCACCCCGGCGACCGCACCCGCCGAACGGTCGCGCCCGTCCATGATCGAGGCGTCGAGCTCGTTGGTTCCGTCCCAGGTGAACACCGCCCCCTTGCCGGCGTTGAACAGCGGCGAATCCTCGAGGATGATGATCGCCGCCTTGACCGCGTCCAAAGCCTCGCCGCCGTCCTTGAGAACCTTGGAGCCCGCATCGAGCGCGGCCTGAAGCGCGGCCTCGTACTGCACCCGCTTCTCGGGAGTCATCTGCGCCGGATCGAGCGTGCCCGCCCCGCCATGGATAGCCAGCGACCACGTGGGCGCGGCATTTTCGGCGAAGGCGGGTTGGGTCATGAGGGCGAGGGCGATCAGCGCGGCGAGTTTCTTCATGGACCGCGGGTGTAACGCCAGCCTGCGGCTTTCGCCAGCTTAACAGCGCGGGCGCACGCGGCTAGGCGGCGGGCATGATCCTGCGACCTGCCACCCTCGCCGACGCCCCTGCCCTCGCCCGGCTCGGCGCCGAAACCTTCGTCGCCGCCTTCGGCCACCTCTACCGCCCGGAGGACCTTGCCGCCTTTCTTGCCGAGGTGCACGACCCTGCGGCCGTCGCCGCCGAAATCGCGGGGAAGGAATGCACCCACCGCCTCGTCGAGGCGGACGGCAGGCTCGTCGCCTATTGCAAGCTGCGTCACCCGACGAAGTTCGGCGCATACACCGAGGCCGCCGATCCGATCGAGCTCGGGCAGCTCTATTGCCTCCCCGGCCACACCGGCAGCGGAATCGGCGCACGGCTCATGGACTGGGCACTCGAGATGGCACGGGATGGGCGGCACGATGCCGTCATGCTGTCGGTCTATGCCGAGAACTTCGGCGCGCAGCGGTTCTACCAGCGCTACGGCTTCGCGAAGATCGCCGACATCACCTTCAAGGTGGGCGATCACCTCGATCCGGAGTATCTCTACGAATTGAAGCTATAGAAAAGGGAGAGGGACATGAGCGAATTCGGCTGGGCGAGCACCACCGACGAGGTGCTGGCGGGCAAGGACCTCTCGGGGCGCACGGTGTTCATCACCGGGGCCAATTCGGGGCTCGGGCAGGAGACCGTGCGGGCCCTGGCGGCGCGGGGCGCGCATGTCGTGATGGCGGGGCGCGACCAGGACAAGCTCGACGCCTCGGTCGCGGCGATCCGCGAGAGCGTTCCGGCAGCCCGGCTCGACACGATCACCGTCGACCTTGGCTCGCTCGAATCGATCCGCGCCGCCACTTCGCGCGCGCGCCAGCAGTTCCCGGCGATCGACCTCCTCATCAACAATGCGGGCGTCATGGCGACCCCGTTCCTGCACACCCGCGACGGGTTCGAGATGCAGCTGGGCACCAACCATCTCGGGCACTTCGCGCTGACCGCCGAACTGATGCCCGCGATCGAGCGCGGCAGCCTCAAGCGCATCGTCAACCTCTCGAGCCGCGGGCACCATATGGCGCCCTTCGATTTCGAGGACCCCAATTTCCAGCATCGCCCCTACAACCCCTGGGCGAGCTACGGCCAGTCGAAGACCGCCAACGTGCTGTTCACCGTCGGGCTCGAGCAGCGCTTCGCGGTGCTCGGCATCCACGCCTATGCGGTGCACCCGGGCGGGATCGACACCAACCTCGGCCGCCACATGAGCGAGGAGATGCGCCAGGGCCTGATGAACCGCATCGCGGTGAGCGACCCGGGCTTCGCGTGGAAGACCATCCCCCAGGGCGCGGCGACGAGCTGCTGGGCGGCGACCGCCGAGGAGCTCGAAGGGCACGGCGGCGTCTATTGCGAGGACTGCCACGTCGCCGAGATCGACGACGAGAGCACCAACAGCGGGGTGCGCTCCTACGCCTTGAACCCGAGCTTCGCCGAGCGCCTGTGGAAGCTCTCCGAGGAGCTGACCGGCGCGGAGTTCCCGAGCTAGCCGCGCAGGAATTCCTTGAGCAGCCCGATCGCGTCCTTCGCCTCGCGGGTGGGGGTGATCGCCATGAAGACGTGCGGCGCGGCCTCGTATTCGTAGAGCTTCGCATCGACGCCGGCAGCCTTGAGGCGCCGCACGAAGCTGCGCGAATCGATGATGAAGATGTCATGCCGCCCGGTCCAGATGCGGGTCGGGGGAAGCTGGGCGAGGTCCTCGGCGCGGGCGTAGAGCGGGCTGACCGCCGGATCGTCGATCGCTCGCCCCGCGGCGACCAGCTTCCCGCAGGCGCGCAGGGTGCCGATCTTGAGCATGATGTCGAAAGGCTCGATCGCGGCGATCGCCGGGTCGGCGAGCCCGAGGTCGAGCCACGGCGCGAACAGCGCGAGCTTGCCGGGAAGCGGCCCGCCTGCATTCGCCAGCCTCAGTGCCAGCGCCAGCGCCATGTGTCCGCCCGCCGAGTCGCCGTTGAGGATGATCCGCGCGGAATCGTGCCTGCCCGCGAGTTCGGCATAGACCGCATCGGCCAGCGCGTCCTGATCGCTCGCGGGCGCCTCGGGCACGACCGGATAGAGCGGCACCGTCACGCTGATCCGGCAGGTCTTCACCATCTCGGCGACGAGCGGCCAGTGTTCCTTGAACATCGGCCGCACGAAGCCGCCGCCGTGGAAGTAGAGCATGTGCCAGGCGCCGGGCCCCAGCAGCGGGTGGAGCGTCACCACCTTGTGGCCCAGCACCTCGCGCTCCTCCACGCGGAACTTCTTGCGGAAAGCCTCGGGCATCGGCGCATCGAGCGGCAGCTTGCGCCCCTTCATGACGGCGTGGAAGCCCGCCTCGTCATGCGGGAACACCGAGGGGCGGCGGCCGATCAGCCACTTCACCGCGCGCAGCAGCAGGCTCGGCGTAGCGGAGCGCAGGACGATCGAAGTGTCGGTCAGCATGGTCGTGTCCCCCTTTTGTCCGCCCACCCTGCCGCCCGCGCACTGCGAGTCAAGCAGCCGCGCGCTTCTCATTGCCCCGACAGGCTTTGCCGACTATATGGCCGCCCATGTCTTCCATCCGTCCATGGCGCACGATCGAGCGGCGCAAATGTCGTCAGATCATGGTGGGGAACGTCCCCGTTGGCGGTGATGCGCCCATCACCGTGCAGACCATGACCAACACCCCCACCGAGGACGTCAAGGCGACGATCGACCAGATCCGCCGCTGCGAGGACGTGGGCGCCGACATCATCCGCGTGTCCTGCCCGACCGAGGAATCGACCCGCAACTTCAAGCAGATCACCCGCGCCGCGCGCATCCCGGTGGTCGCCGACATCCACTTCCACTACAAGCGCGCCCTGGAAGCCGCCGATGCCGGCGCGGCATGCCTCCGGATCAACCCGGGCAATATCGGCTCGGCCGACCGCGTCGCCGAGGTCGTCCGCGCCGCCAAGGCCAATGGCTGCGCGATCCGCATCGGCGTGAACGCCGGGAGCCTCGAGAAGGACCTGCTCGAGAAGTACGGCGAGCCCTGCCCCGAGGCGCTGATTGAGAGCGCCTTGGATCATATCAAGCTCCTCCAGGACCACGACTTCCACGAATTCAAGGTGGCGGTGAAGGCCTCGGCCGTGTTCCTCGCGGTCGCCGCCTATCACGGGCTGGCCGAGACGGTCGATTGCCCGCTGCACCTCGGCATCACCGAAGCGGGCGGGCTGATCGGCGGGACGGTCAAGTCCTCGATCGGCATCGGCTCGCTGCTGTGGGCCGGGATCGGCGAC
>JBJTSG010000283.1:0-9379 GCA_046076505.1 Erythrobacter sp.
CCTCTCGCCCGTCCTGCGGCGCTACACCGACACCCTCGCGGCGAGCTTGCCGGAGACCGGGCGCTTAAGCTTCATGCAGTCGAACGGCGGGCTGGCCGAGGTCGGCGCGTTCCGGGGCAAGGACGCGATCCTCTCGGGACCGGCCGGAGGGGTGGTGGGGATGGTCGCGGCCTGCGCCCCGCTCGGCCACGACCGGCTGATCGGCTTCGACATGGGCGGAACCTCGACCGACGTCGCCCATTACGCGGGCGAGGTCGAGCTGACCGGCGACAGCGTTCTCGCGGGCGTGCGCGTCGCCGCGCCGATGATGCAGATCCACACGGTCGCGGCAGGCGGCGGCTCGATCTGCCGCTTCGACGGTGCCCGCTTCCGCGTCGGGCCCGAGAGTGCGGGCGCCGACCCGGGCCCCGCCTGCTACCGCAAGGGCGGGCCGCTCACCGTCACCGACTGCAACCTGTTCCTGGGGCGCATCGACCCCGCTTTCTTCCCGGCGGTGTTCGGCCCCGGGGGGGACGAGGCGCTCGATCCCGAGGCCGCTAGCGCCCGGCTCGAGGAGATCGCCGCCGCACTTCCCGAGCCGCGCCCGCTCGAGGACATCGCGCAAGGATTCCTTGACATCGCGGTCGACAACATGGCCGCCGCGATCCGCCGCATCTCGGTCGCACGCGGGCATGACGTAACGACCTACGCGCTCGCCTGCTTCGGCGGCGCGGGCGGGCAGCACGCCTGCCGGGTCGCCGACGCGCTCGGCATGGAGACGGTGCTGGTCCATCCCCTCGCCGGGATGCTCTCGGCCTATGGCATCGGCCTTGCCCCGGTGAAGGCGATCCGCGAGGTGAGCCTTGTGCGCCCGCTCGGCGAGAGCTTCGCCGAGGAACTCGCCGCGCTCGAAGGGCAGGCGCGGCAGGATTTGCTGGCGCAGGGCATCCCTGACGCGGCGATCACCGTGGAGCCTCGCGCGCGCCTGCGCTTCGCCGGGAGCGACAGCCTGCTCGCGATCCCCTGCGAGGCGCCGCAAGCGATGGACGAAGCCTTCCGCGCGCTCCACCGCCGGCGCTTCGGCTATTCCGACGCCGACGCCGCGATCATCGTCGAGGCCTTGAGCGTCGAGGCGCGCGGGGATGCGGGCGGGCTGGGCGACGCCGCGCCCGAACCTGTGGCCGTCCACGGCGCCCCCTCGGGCCGCTGGCCGACCGTCACCCGCGCCGCGATGCGCGCGGGCGCGGTCGTCCCCGGCCCAGCGCTCGTCATCGACCCGGGCTCGACCACCGTCGTCGAAGAGGGTTGGCAGGCGCGGCTTGCCGCGGAGGGCAGCCTCGTCCTCACCCGCACCGCTCCGCTCGCCCGCGAACGGGCTGCGGGCACGGGGGTCGACCCCGTCCGGCTCGAGATCTTCAACAACCTCTTCATGGCGATCGCCGAGGAAATGGGGGTGGTGCTCCAATCGACCGCCACATCGGTGAACATCAAGGAGCGGCTCGATTTCTCCTGCGCGCTGTTCGACCGGACGGGCGCGCTGATCGCCAATGCGCCGCACATTCCGGTCCACCTCGGCAGCATGGGCGATTCCATCGCGCGGGTGATCGAAGCCAGAGGCGCAGCGCGCGACGGACGCGGATTCCGGCGCGGGGACGCCTATGTCCTCAACGATCCCTATCGCGGCGGCACCCACCTGCCCGACATCACGGTGATCGTGCCGGTATTCTACGGCGAGCAAGGCGATGAACCCGACGCCTTCGTCGCGGCGCGCGGGCACCATGCCGACATCGGCGGGATCGCGCCGGGCTCGATGCCGCCCGAGAGCCGCACCATCGCCGATGAGGGCGTGCTGCTCGACAATGTGCTGCTGGTCGACGAGGGCACCTTCCGCGAGGCCGCGATCCGCGACGCCCTCGCCGCCGCCGAGCACCCGGCGCGGCGGCCCGACCGCAACCTCTCCGACCTCAAGGCCCAGCTCGCCGCCTGTACCCGCGGCGCGGAGCTGCTCCAAGGGGCGGCGCGGGAGCACGGCGCCGAGGTGCTCGCCGCCTACATGGACCACGTCCTCGCCAATGCCGAGGAGAGCGTGCGGCGATTGCTGGACGGGCTTTCGGGCGGCGCCTTCGCCTACCCCATGGACAATGGCGCCTGCGTCAAGGTGGCGATCCGCATCGACCGCGAGAGCCGCTCGGCGGTGTTCGACTTCACCGGGACGAGCGACCAGCTTGCAGACAACTTCAACGCCCCGCGCTCCATCACCCGCGCCGCCGCGCTCTACGTCCTGCGCACCCTCATCGACGACGCCATCCCGATGAACGACGGCTGCCTGCGTCCGGTGACGCTGGTCGTGCCGGAGGGCTCGATGCTGAACCCCAAGCCTGGCGCGGCGGTGGTGGCGGGGAATGTCGAGACCAGCCAGGTCGTCACCGACGCGCTGTTCGCCGCGACGGGCCGTCTTGCGCCATCGCAGGGCACGATGAACAACTTCACCTTCGGCAACGAAGCGCACCAGTACTACGAGACGATCTGCGGCGGCTCGGGTGCGGGGCCGGATCATCCGGGGACGAGCGCGGTGCAGACCCAAATGACCAACAGCCGCCTCACCGACCCCGAGATCCTCGAGACGCGCCTGCCGGTCCGGCTCGAGGAGTTCAGCATCAGGCGCGGCTCCGGGGGCAGGGGCCGGCAGCGCGGCGGCGACGGGGTGGTGCGGCGCGTGACCTTCCTAGAGCCGATGCGCGCCAACATCCTCGCCAATCGCCGCAAGGTTGCCCCGCGCGGCCTTGCGGGCGGAGGCGATGCGATGCCAGGGCAGAACTGGGTCGAGCGTGCCGACGGCTCCCGCGAGGGCCTCGGCGCCACCGGATCGGCCGCAATGCGCGGAGGCGACACATTCGTGATCCTTACACCCGGCGGCGGCGGGTTCGGCCAAGAGCAGGGGGAGCAGGGGCAATGAATTCTTGGCCTTTGGCGGGCATCGCCATCGTCGTTCTGGGCTTTGCGTGTCGGTTCAACCCGCTGCTGGTGGTGGTGAGCGCCGCGCTCGCGACCGGGGTGCTCGCCGGGTTCGATCTCCTCGCGGTGGTCGAGGCGCTCGGCAAGGCCTTCAACGACAACCGCTACATCTCGGTCACCTGGATCATCCTGCCGGTGATCGGTCTGCTGGAGCGCAATGGCCTCCAGCAACGCGCCCGCGCGGTGATCGAGGGGATGCGCGGCGCGACGATGGGCCGCTTGCTGGTCGCCTACCTCGCCTTCCGCCAGCTCGCCTCGGCCTTGGGCATGAAGGACATCGGCGGGCACCCGCAGGCGGTGCGTCCGCTGGTCGCGCCGATGGCCGAGGCGGCGGCGGTGAAAACCCACGGCGACTTGCCTGACGAGGAGCGCGACAAGGTCAAGGCGATGGCAGCGGCCACCGACAATGTCGGCCTGTTCTACGGCGAGGACATCTTCTTCGCGATCGCCTCGATCCTGCTCATCCAGGGGGTATTCGAGGGCGCGGGCTATCCGCTCACCCCGCTCGAGCTCTCGCTCTGGGCGATCCCGACCGCGCTCTGCGCCTTCGCGATCCATTCGTGGCGCGTGCTCGCCTTCGACCGGCGGCTGGGGAGGGCGGGCAAGTGATCACCTACGAGTGGCTCTATGTGCTCGCCGGCGCGGCCTTCGCGATCTGGGCGGGGCTTTCCGCCAAGGATCGGCGCTGGGGCAATGCCGCGTTCTGGGCGCTGCTGGCGGCAAGCTTCTTTTTCGGCAGCCACCTCTCCGACCTCGCCAACGGGGTGCTGGTGCTGGCGCTGGTGGGGATTGCCGGGCTGGGCGGGATCAAGCGCAGCGATCCGCCGACTACCTCGGCCGAGGAGCGGCAGGCGCTCGCGCAGAGGTTCGGCAACAGGCTGTTCCTACCGGCGCTGATCGTGCCGCTAACCGCGGTGGCGGGGACGCTGCTCTACAACTTCACGCCGCTGGGCGAGACCGGCCTGTTCGAGGCGCGGCGCGAGACGCTGATCCTGTTCGGCATCGGCGTGCTCGCAGCGCTGGCAGTCACGATGGCCTGGCTGCGCCCCCCGCTGCTCGCACCGGCGGAGGAGGGGCGGCGGCTGATCGATTCGATCGGCTGGGCGGCGATCCTGCCGCAGATGCTCGCGGCCTTGGGCGCGGTCTTCGCCATCGCCGGGGTCGGCGACATCATCGGCGGTATCGCGCGCGGGCTGATCCCCGAGGGGAGCGTGTTCCTGACCGTCGTGGTCTTCGCCGCCGGCATGGCGGGCTTCACGATGATCATGGGCAACGCCTTCGCCGCCTTCCCGGTGATGGCGACCGCGATCGGCATTCCGCTGCTGGTCGAGGCGGACGGCGGCAACCCGGCGGTGATCGGCGCGGTGGGCATGCTCGCGGGCTTCTGCGGCACGCTGCTCACGCCCATGGCGGCGAACTTCAACATCGTCCCCGCCGCGCTGCTCGAATTGCGTGACCAGAACGCGGTGATCCGCCAGCAGGTCGGAACCGCCGTGCCGCTGTGGGTGTGCAATGTCGTGATCCTCTACGTGGGAGCCTTCCTTCTGTGGCGCTGAGCGAGGACACCGCCCGCCGCTTCGCAGCGCTGGCGCTGGGGCACGTGGCGCGGGCCTTCCCCTACAAGGACGACCATGTCTTCACCGGCCCCGAGGACCTGCGCCTGCCGCAAGAGGCACACCCCGTGTTCTTCGGCAGCTTCGACTGGCATTCCTGCGTCCACGGCTGGTGGACCCTGCTCACGCTGCGGCGGCTCTACCCGGAGATGCCCGAGGCGGCGCAGATCGCCGCGCTCGCCGAGCGGACCTTCACGGAGGAGAAGCTCACGGCCGAACTGGCCTACCTCTCCCGCCCCTCGGCGCGCGGCTTCGAGCGGCCCTATGGCTGGGGCTGGCTGCTTTACCTCCACCATGAGGCCGCATGCCACGGGGACCGTGCATGGGGCGATAGGCTGGAACCCCTCGCCCGCACCTTCGCCGCGCGGTTTCGCGACTACCTCGGCATCCTCACCTACCCGATCACCGTCGGAACGCACTTCAACACCGCCTTCGCGCTGGTGCTCGCCCGCCGCTGGGCGGAAGCCTGCGATCCCGGCCTCGTCATGGTGATCGACGATTGGGCACACCGCGCCTTCGCCCACCGCCGCGACTATGCGGGCTGGGAGCCGGGGGGCGACGAGTTCCTCTCCCCCGTCCTCACCGCCGCGCTCTTGATGAGCGAGGTGCAGCCCCACCTCGCCTTCGCGCCATGGTTCGAGGCGCTGGTAGTGGGCAACGGCTGGCTCGCGCGGGAGTGCCGCCCGGTCACCGTCTCCGACCGCTCCGACGGCAAGATCGCCCATCTCGACGGCCTGAACCTCAGCCGCGCGTGGTGCCTGCGCGCTATCTCGGCAAAGCTTGGCGCCGCGCACGCAGCCGATCTCCACCGCCTCGCCGACCGCCACCTCGAGGCCGCGCTCCCCCATGTCGAGGGCGACTACATGGGCGAGCACTGGCTGGCGAGCTTCGCGCTCCTCGCGCTGCTGGCCGCGGAGTCTTGACGGGAGCGGCAAGTTGACCGCCCCCGCGCGTCTGTTAGCCTCGCCCCCACAGCCCCGCAAAGGGGCGACATGGGGGAGAGTGCCTTGCGCCAATTGCAGGGAATGGATGCGTCCTTCGTCGCGCTCGAGACGCGCAACTCGCCGATGCACATCGGCTCGATCCTGGTCTACAATCCCGCGACCGCGCCCGGCCACTTCGTGCGCTTCAAGGACATCCTGCAGTTCATCGGCGCGCGCGCGCAGCTGAGCCGGACGATGCGCCAGCGGCTGGTGCGGGTGCCCTTCGATCTCGACTATCCCTACTGGGTCGAGGACCCGGACTTCGATCTCGAATACCACGTGCGCCACATCGCCCTGCCGCAGCCGGGTGACTGGCGGCAGCTGTGCATCCAGGCAGCCCGGATCTTCGCCCGGCCGCTCGATCTCGACCGGCCGCCGTGGGAGTTCACCGTGGTCGAGGGATTGGACAACGTCCCCGGCTTTGCCAAGGGCAGCTTCGCGATGGTCACCAAGGTGCACCACGCCGCGATCGACGGGATGAGCGGGATCGATCTGATGGAGGCGCTCCACACCCTCGCGCCTAACGATCCGCCGCCGTCCAAGCCCGACACCTGGAAGCCCGAGCGCATCCCCAACCCTATCGAGCTCCTCGGCAAGAGCTACTTCAACGCGGTCACCAATCCGCTCAAGCAACTGGAAGTCGCCGCCAAGGCCGCGCCGGGGCTGGCGAAGGCGATCAAGGGCCTTGTGGTCAAGGATTTCACCGTCTCCTCCGACATGCTTGCGCCCAAGTCGCGCTTCAACCGCACGATCTCTCCGCACCGGGTGGTCGAGGGTCGCAGCTTCAAGCTTGCCGACATCAAGGCGATCCGCGCGCTGGCCGAAGGCGCGAAGGTCAACGACGTTTTCCTCGCGATCATCGGCGGGGCGATGCGCAAGTATCTGCTGGCGAAGGACGACCTGCCCAAGAAGACCCTGACGGCGATGGCCCCGATCTCGGTGCGTGCCACCGGAGAGAAGGGCGACATGGGCAACCAGGTCGCCGCGATGATCGCCCCGCTCGGCACGCATATCGCGGACCCGGCGGAAAGGCTCGCCTTCGTCGTCTCGCAGACCGCGAACTCCAAGGCCATGTCGGACGCGATCGGCGCGCGCAACATGACCGAGATGAGCAAGGTCTCGCCCGCCCTGTTCATGGCCTTGGGCGCGCAGCTCTATACCCGTCTCGGCCTCGCCAACCGCGGCGTTGCCCCGCCATTCACCACCGTCGTCACGAACGTCCCAGGCCCGCCGGTGCCGATCCACTTCGCCGGCGCGCGGCTGGAGAGCATGATGGGCCTCTTGTGCCTTACCGACGGCCTCGGCCTCGGCCACGTGGTGCAGTCCTCTTGCGAGGAGGCGACATCGCCTTCACCGCCGACCGCGAGCTGCTGCCCGACCCGGATTTCTACGTGAAATGCATCGAGGATAGTTTCGCCGAGCTGCTTGGTGCTAAAGCGCAGCCCCCCGCCGCTTTGCAGGAGAAACCCGCCGCGAAGCGCAAGTCCGTCCGCCGCAAGGCCAAGACGGCGGCATGACCGGTCGCAGGACCCTAGCAATCAAGGAGGCCGCCATGGCCACAGCAGCATCAGCAACCCGCACCCATGCCGAGACGGCGCGCCCGCCGCTGCGGTTCTGGACCCTCGCCGAAGGGCGCGCCGTCTTCGAACTCGGCGCCTTCCTCGCAGCCCGCCCGCTGCTCGCGCACCTGCCCAAGGGCGACGGGCATGCGGTCATGGTGCTCCCCGGCTTCATGGCCACCGACACCTCGACCGTGCCCCTGCGGCGCCTGCTGAAGCGCCTGGGCTACGACGCCCACGGCTGGAACAGCGGGCGCAACCTCAGGGTCGACAATGCGCTGATCGCTCGGCTCGAGAGCCAGCTCAAGCGCCTCAACGAGGAGAGCGGGCGCACGGTCTCGCTGGTCGGCTGGAGCCTTGGCGGGGTGCTCGCGCGGGAGCTCGCCAAGCTCCACCCCGAGCGGGTGCGTCTGGTGATCAGCCTCGGCAGCCCGATCTCGGACGATCGCCGCCACACCAACGCCGCCCGCCTGTTCGAGATGCTCAACGGCAAGGAGCCCGAGCCGATGCGCGGCGGGCGCTTCCGGGGCCTCGCCGAGGCGCCGCCGGTGCCCACCACCTCGATCCTCACCAAGACCGACGGGATCGTCCACTGGCGCGGCTCGGTGCAGAAGCCTGGCAAGAGCCCAAGCGAGAACATCGAGGTCTATGCGAGCCATATCGGCCTCGGCGTCAATCCGAGCGTGATGATTGCCGTCGCCGACCGCCTTGCCCAGCCCGAGGGCACCTGGGCCCCCTTCGTGCCGCCGCTCGCCGCGCGCCTGCTGTTCCCCCGCACCAGGCTCGACTAGCCGCCGCAGGCCGCTCGCGCCGAGAAACGCACCCCGCCACCGCCTTTTGCCTCGACATCGTACACCTCGCCGACGTCGCCCGGGGGCTGTCCAACCAGTCGACGGATGTGGTGATCGCCTTCGTCCCGCCGCCCTCGCAGATGCAGGACTTCGTCGACATCGTCGCCGAGCTGGACACGCAATCATGACCTCGGGCTATGGGTAAGCGAGAGCGCAGCAACTGAACGCGAGGAAGAAGAGCCTCTACAGCCTGCCTGAGTGTCAAGAACCGGAGCGCGCCATGATCCCGTACCCCTATCTTCTGTACATCGGCAGTGCCGCCGACCCGGCGGACATCAAGACCTCGCGCGGCCTCGCCACCTTCCGGCACGCAGACTGCATCGGCGAGTTCCGGCATGACGACAGCCCGCTTTCCCTCGGCCTGCCGCGCCTGACGATCGCGCAAGCGGTCGCGGCGGGCGCGCGCACCCTGATACTCGGCATAGCGGTCGCCGGCGGCAGGCTCGACGAGACCCTCATCGCCGACGCGCTCGCGGCGGTCTCGGCGGGGCTCAACGTCGCCTCGGGCCTGCATCACCGGCTGCGCGACCAGGCGGTGCTGCGGGAAGCGGCGGAGGCGGCCGGCGTGGCGCTCTTCGACGTGCGCGATCCGCCGCGCGACCTCCCGGTCGGCAACGGCAGGAAGCGTGCGGGCAAGCGCGTGCTGACGGTCGGCACGGACTGTTCGACCGGCAAGATGTTCACGACGCTCGCGCTCACCGCGGCGCTGCGTGAGCGCGGCATCGCCGCGGACTTCCGGGCGACCGGGCAGACCGGCATCCTGATCGCCGGCAGCGGCGTGCCGGTCGACGCCGTGGTCGCGGACTTCATCGCCGGCGCCATCGAGACCCTCTCGCCCGCAAGGCACGATAATGGCTGGGACCTGATCGAGGGGCAGGGCTCGCTGTTCCACCCCTCCTTTGCGGGGGTCTCGACCGGACTCCTGCACGGCGCCCAGCCCGACGCGATCGTCCTGTGCCACGATCCTTCGCGGCCCCACATCCGCGGCCTTCCGCACTATCCTGTGCCCGAGGTGGGGCGCTGCCTCGAGGAGAACCTGCGGGTCGCTGCGCTCACCAATCCGGCGGTGCAGGCGGTGGGCATCGCGCTCAACACCTCGCGCATCGGCGAGGACGAGGCGCGGCGGCTTTGCGAGGAGACCGGAAGGACCCACGGCCTGCCCTGCACCGATCCGCACCGCTTCGGCCCCGATCCGATCGTCGACCACCTGCTCGCCGCGTTTCCGGCCGCTGCGCGGGAGAGCGCGTGAGCGCCCGCCAACTCCATGTCGCAGCGGCGGAGTTCCCGCTCGCAAAGCCCTTCCGCATCGCCCGTGGCACCCGGACCGTGGCGGCGGTGATTGCGGTGAGCATCGCGCAGGACGGCATGACCGGGCGGGG
>JBJTSG010000284.1:0-3559 GCA_046076505.1 Erythrobacter sp.
CGGATCCGCTGCCGGTGGCGAGGAGCGGCGCGATGCGGTCGGGCGGCGCGGGGGTGGAGGCGGCGGCGGCGGCGCCATCGCCTCCCGTCCGGGCGCGCACCGCGCCGAGGATTCGCGCCGCCTCCGGGCTGGCGGGCGAGCCGTCCCAGCCGCTGATGTCGAGGATCTGGAACTGGCGGAAGCCGAGCGGCGCCATCGTCCCGTCGATGCTGAGCGGCACGAGGCATCCCCGCTCGCGGCCGCGCTGGGCCTCGTCGCGCACCCAGTGCGACTGGGTCGAGGTCGCCGACCACAGCACCACCACGCAATCGGCGGTCTCGAGCGCGGTCTCGGTGGTCTGGAGGTAGTTCTCGCCGCCCTCGAGCCGGCCATCCCACCAGGCGTCGAAGCCTGCGCTCTCGAGCAGGGCGATCACCGGGCGCGCCCGCTCGAGATCGGCGCGCGAATAGCTGACGAAAAGCAGCGGACGCCCGCCCGCCTGTCCGCCGTCCTCGTCGCCGCCGCCCGCCAAACCGCCCCCCCCGCTGCATCAAGAGATGATGCAACCCTGATATAGGCGAAGCGCGTCGTCCGCCAAGCGTTCGCTGCGCAAGGCAAGCTGCGCATTTCGCTTGACGGCCACCTCATTCGATATAAAAATGATATCACAATTATATCGTAATGGAGATTCGTCATGTCCCCTGCTGATGCCCCCGCCCTCAATCGCAGCCGCGAATATGCGGCCACGACCCAGAGCGGCTATGTGATGCTGCTACTCAGCCTCCTGCTCGCCGGGCTGGCTGCATGGCTGTTTACCGGAGTGGTATCGCGCGAGGGGCCGGAGGCGACGCCTTATCTGATCGGCGCGGCGGTCGCGGGCTTCTTCAGCCTGTTCTGCCTCACCGGCTTCTACATGATCAACCCCAACGAGGCCGCCGCGATCCAGCTTTTCGGCGCCTACAAGGGCACCGACCGCAACGAGGGTCTGCGCTGGGTCCTGCCGTGGCTCGCCCGCAAGAAGATCGCGGTGCGCGCCAACAACGTCATCTCGCAGACCATCAAGGTCAACGATGCGCGCGGCAACCCGATCGAGATGGCCGCCCAGGTCGTGTGGCGCGTCACCGACACCGCGCAGGCGCTGTTCGATGTCGACGACTACCGCGCCTTCGTCACCGCCCAGATCGAGGCGGCGGTGCGCTCGATCGGCTCGCGCTATCCCTACGACGATATCGAGCATCTCGAAGTGACGTTGCGCGGCAACCACGACGAGGTCAGCGCCGAACTGCGGGTCGCGCTGATCGAGCGGCTCTCGGTCGCGGGGATCACGGTCGACGAATGCGGTCTCACCCACCTCGCCTACGCCCCCGAGATCGCCGGTGCGATGCTGCGCCGCCAGCAGGCCGAAGCGGTGATCGCCGCCCGCGCCAAGCTGGTCGAGGGTGCGGTGACGATGGTCGAGATGGCGCTCAATCAGCTGAGCGAGAAGAAGGTGGTCGAATTGGACGACGAACGCCGGGCCGCCATGGTCTCGAACCTGATGGTGGTGCTGTGCGGCGAGCAGGAGGCCCAGCCGGTGGTCAACGCAGGGTCGCTCTACTGACCCGGCCATGGCTGCGAAGAAGGCCTTTCCCCTGCGCCTCGATCCGGCGCTTCACGATGCGGTGCAACGGCTTGCCGATGCCGAGCTGCGCAGCGTGAATGCCGAGATCGAGGTGCTGCTGCGCGAGGCGCTCGCCCGGCGCGGGGTGCGCGTCGAGCGCAGCCCCGGGGCCCGCAGGGGGCGTCCGCCCGGCAGCGGAAGCCTCAATGCGGACGAACATTGACATTTGTTATGCCAGTTTCTTTAACGAGGTTAACTTTTGGAGAAGCGCCGGCATTAGGCACGCCGGATCGAGAACAGAGAGGCGGGCGGGCCGTCGCCCGACCCGCGAGAGGGGAGCACACGATGCGCAAGGGCGCCACGCCCTTCGTCCTTTACCGAGGCGGAGTGCTTGATTCCTACATCGTTCCGAGAGGGTTCAGGGGCTGGACGCAGTTCACAGTCTGGCTCGCGCTGATCGCGCCTCTCGTGCTGTGGTTCCTCGACCACCTGCTTACCGATCGCAACCCGTCCGAGTTCTGGTCCGGCGTGCTCATCTTCGTGTGCGCCGCCGCCCTCTGGCTGGTCGGCGGCCTGTGGTGGGCGCTCGCCCGCGCCGAGCTGGTCTATGTGGTCGAGATCCGGCGATGCAAGCAGTACGAGCGGCTGGAAAGCGAGCGCGAGCGCCGGCGGCAGGCGCGCGCTGCCGGGGAAAGTGCGCGCTTGGACTAGGAACCTGGGCGCCCCGGTGGCATGGACGCGCCATGCCCCAACGCCGCCTTATCGCCCATGCCGGCACGGTGCTCGCCTGCGCCGCGCTGCTCGCGGCGCCCGCCCTTCCGGGCCTTGCCCAAGCCGCGTCCCCTGTCCCGGCGCCAGCCCCCGCTCCCGCTGCCCCGCTGCCCGAGGACCTGGTTCTCGTCGGCGACAACATCGTCACCGTCGCCATCAACGGCGTGCCCCTGCGCTTCGCAGTGAGCGGCGATGCCTTCGGATCGCCGGTGATCAACCCCGAGGTCGCCGCGCGGCTTGCGCTGGTGTCCGAGGGCCGGCGCGGCTGGCGCTTCGGGCCGGTCACGGTGATGGGCGATTCCGCCGATGTTGCGGCCGATTTCGGCGCCGGCCCGGTGCCGCTGCGGGTGAGCTGGGCCGATCGCCCGGTCACGGACAAGGCCGACGGGATCATCGGCATCCATCCCTTCCCCCACAAGCGCGTGACCTTCGCGCTGCGCCCGGCGGCTGAGGGGGAGACCGAGGTGAGCTTCCCGCTCGCCCGCACCGGGGGCACGAATGACGCCCGGATCGGCACCGAGGTGACGATCGGCAAGAAGCGGATGATGATGCTGTTCGTGACCGAGCGGCGCGAGAACCTCGTCACCGCGCCGACCGCGAACTTCATCGCCACGCACCAGGAGGGCGGCTTCGCGCCCGGCACCGACGGCATCGCGGTGATGGACTTCGCCGTCGAGCGCCCGACGCGGATGATGCGCATCGCCCACCCGATCGAACTCGGCCCGCTGCTCGTCGAGCGCTTCGCCGTGCGCGTCGAGGATTACGGCCAGCCGACCCGGGTGGGCGAGATCGCGGCGAACGACCCGCGCTTCGAGAAGGACCGGATCCTCGTCTCCGCGCGCAAGGGGCGGGGGCGGCCGGACCTCCTGACCCGCATCGGCAGCGACCAGATCGCGCATTGCTCGCGGCTCACCTACGACCTCGAGCGGAGCGAGATCCGCCTCAGCTGCGCCCCCCAGCTCCGTCACGAGTGATCGCGTAGGCGCGGTGCGGGGGGAAGTCCTCGCGCGGCTCGGCCATGCGGCAGGTGCAACCCGGCGCGACCAGCTTGCCGTAGAGGCGGGTGAAGACCGCCGCGTACCAGGCGAAAAGGCTGTCTGGCGGGGGGATGGCGTCGCGGGCGGCGGTGCGGTCGATGGTGAAGGCCCATGCGCCATGCGCCGCGAAGTCGCCCGCGCCGACGAAGGTCCAGGCGTGCTTGCGGATCGC
>JBJTSG010000285.1:0-8337 GCA_046076505.1 Erythrobacter sp.
GGGCCGCGTGGTGATCTTCGCCGCCGGCGTGGGCGCGCCCTATTTCACCACCGACAGCGGCGCGGCCCTGCGGGCTGCGGAGATGAAGTGCGATGCGCTCTTGAAGGGCACCAGCGTCGACGGGGTCTATGACAGCGACCCCAAGCAGAACCCGGACGCAATCCGTTTTGACACCGTGACTTACGACCGCGTGCTCGCGGACAATCTCAAGGTGATGGACGCCTCCGCCGTCGCGCTGTGTCGTGACAACAAGATTCCGATTGTGGTCTTCTCGATCCGCGAGAAGGGCAACCTTGCCCGTGTGTTGGCGGGCGAGGGCGTCCAGACCATCGTGCAAGACAGTTAAGAACGCAGAGGAACCAAGCCATGCCGCAATATGACAAGGCCGATGTCGAGCGCCGGATGAAGGGCGCGGTCGAGGCATTGAAGAGCGACCTCCAGGGCCTGCGCACCGGCCGCGCCAACACCACGCTGCTCGATCCCGTGCAGGTCGAGGTCTACGGCTCGATGATGCCCTTGCAGCAGGTCGCGACCGTCTCGGCGCCCGAGCCGCGCATGCTCAGCGTGCAGGTCTGGGACAAGTCGAACCTGCACGCGGTGGAGAAGGCGATCGCCTATGCCAACCTCGGTTTGAACCCTATCATCGACGGCCAGACGCTGCGCCTGCCGATCCCCGACCTGACGCAGGAGCGCCGCAAGGAGCTGGCGAAGCTCGCAGGGCAATATGCCGAGAAGGCCAAGATCGCGATCCGTAACGTGCGCCGCGACGCGATGGAAAGCCTCAAGACCGACGAGAAGAAGAAGGAAATCTCCGAGGACGAGCGCAAGCGCGCCGAGGATCAGGTCCAGAAGCTGACCGACCAGTTCGTCAAGGAAACCGACGAGGCGGCGGCAAAGAAGGAACAGGAAATCATGACGCAGTAAGCGTTGGGATTTCGATCATGGGAACAGGCTTGGACCAGGCGCGCGCCAGACATGTCGCCATCATCATGGATGGCAATGGCCGCTGGGCCAAAAAGCGGGCGCTGCCCCGCGCGGTCGGCCACCAGCGCGGTGTCGAGGCGGTGCGGCGGCTGGTGCGCGCATTGGAACCGATGAACCTCGAGTGCCTGACGCTCTACGCCTTTTCCTCGGAGAACTGGAAGCGCCCCGACGAGGAGGTCGATGACCTCATGAATCTGATGCGCAAGTTCATCAAGTCGGACCTCCCCGAGTTCGTCGAGAAGGGCGTGAAGCTCAAGATCATCGGCGACTGGCAGAGCCTCGCGCCGGATATCGTCGCGATGCTCGAGGATGCGCTGGCGCAGACCGCGAACGGCAAGCAGACGCTGGCGGTGGCGCTCAATTACGGCGGCCAGCACGAGATCGCCCGCGCGGCGGCCAAGGCAGCCGGGAAGGGCGAGGTCAGCATCGAGACCATCGCCGCCGAGCTCGACACCGCCGACCTGCCGCCGCTCGATCTGCTGATCCGCACCAGCGGCGAGATCCGCCTGTCGAACTTCCTGCTGTGGCAGGCGGCCTATGCCGAGATGCTGTTCGTCGACACGCTGTGGCCCGATTTCCAGCCCGAGCACCTGTCCCGCGCGCTCGACGACTTTGCCAGGAGGGAGCGGCGTTATGGCGGGCGGTAGCACGCGGGTGCGCGACACCAAGGCCGGGACCAGCGACCTGCCGGTGCGCTTCGCCTCGGCGATCGTCATGCTGGTCGTCGCGGGCACGGCGCTGTGGCTCGGCGGGTGGTTCTGGACCGGCTTCGTGGTGCTGCTGGCGCTGGGCGTCCTGTGGGAATGGAACAAGCTGATCGGCGCCTTCCGCATGAAGGGGCTGGGTGAGACGCTGTGGTTCTTCGGCGGCGTCCTCTACATCGGCGGCGCGGCCACCGCGATGCTGGCGGTGAGGAACGGGGTGCAGGTGCTGCCCCTCGATCCCGAGGTCTACGGCTACGGGCCGCTTGAGGTACTGGTCGTGTTCGTCCTGCCGATCGTCGCAGTCGACGTGGGCGCCTATTTCGTAGGGCGCGCGATCGGCGGCCCCAAGATCGCGCCGCGGATCAGTCCGGCCAAGACCTGGGCGGGGCTGTTCGGCGGCGCCACGGCAGCGGCGCTGGTGGGCGTCGCGGTGGAGCTGCTCGACTTCGGCCCGGCCGCCGCGCCCGGTACCAGCGCGCTCGCGATCGGCATGGCGGTGGCGGGCGGCCTGCTCATCGCGGTGATCGCGCAGGCGGGCGACTTTTTCGAAAGCTGGATGAAGCGCCGGGCGGGCGTGAAGGATTCGGGCAATCTCATTCCGGGACATGGCGGGCTCTTCGACAGGCTGGACGGCTTCATCGCGGTGTTCTTCGTGCTGTTTGTCATTGCCAGCGTGCCGGCTTTGCTGGGATGATGCGCGGATGACCCGTTCGCTCACCCTGCTCGGCGCCACCGGCTCGATCGGTGCCTCGACGCTCGACCTGGTGCGTCGGAACCGCGAGGAATGGCGGGTGGAGGCGCTCACCGCCCATTGCAGCGCCGCCGAACTGGCTGCGCTCGCCATCGAATTCGGCGCGAAGCTCGCGGTGGTCGGCGATGAGCGCTGTCTCCCCGAACTGCGCGAGGCGCTGGGGGCGAGCGGCATCGAAGCCGCCGGCGGCCGGCAGGCGCTGGTCGAGGCGGCGGCGCGGCCCGTGGACATGACCGTTGCCGCGATCGTCGGCTGCGCGGGCCTCGCTCCGGTCATGGCGGCGATCGAACGCGGGGGCACCGTCGCGCTCGCCAACAAGGAGGCGCTGGTCTCCGCCGGCGAGGTGATGATGCAGGCGGTCGCCAGGCACGGCGCGACGCTGCTTCCCACCGACAGCGAGCACAACGCGATCTTCCAGTGCCTTGCCGGCAATCGCATCGAGGACGTGGCGAAGATCACCCTCACCGCGAGCGGCGGGCCGCTTCGCACCTGGTCGCAGGAGCAGCTCCACGCCGCAACGCCCGCCCAGGCGGTCGCGCACCCCAACTGGTCGATGGGCGCCAAGATCAGCGTCGATTCCGCGACGATGATGAACAAGGGTCTTGAGTACATCGAGGCCCACTATCTCTTCCCCGTCGGCTTCGACCGGCTCGGCATCGTCATCCACCCGCAGAGCGTGATCCACTCGATGGTCGAGTTCCGCGACCGCTCGACGCTCGCGCAGCTCGGGCCTTCCGACATGCGTGTGCCCATCGCCTCGTGCCTCGCCTGGCCGCAGCGCATGGAAACGCCGCTGCCGCCGCTCGACCTTGCCGCGCTCGGCCAGCTCACCTTTTTCGCGCCCGACGAGGAGCGCTTCCCCGCGACGCGCCTCGCGCGCGAGGCGATCATGGCAGGGGGTAGCGCGCCCGCGGTGCTCAACGCCGCGAATGAGGTCGCGGTCGCCGCTTTCCTCGCCGGTCAGATCAGGTTCACCCGGATTGCGGCAGTGGTCGAGGAGACATTGGCGCGCAGCAATGACGCCCCGCGCCCGGCGAGCCTCGAGGAGGTCCTCGCCGTCGACCAGTCCGCTCGCAGGCAAGCGCACAGCCTGCTGGAGACCAGCGCCCTTGTTTGAGAGCCCCCCTTTCTGGATGTACGTGATCGGCTTCGCGCTGCTGCTCGGGCCGCTCGTCACCCTGCATGAACTCGGCCACCTGCTGGTGGGGCGGCTGTTCGGCGTGAAGGCCGAGGCTTTCTCGGTCGGCTTCGGCAAGGAACTCGCCGGTTTCACCGACCGCAAGGGCACGCGCTGGAAGCTCTCGGCGCTTCCGCTCGGCGGTTACGTGCAGTTCAAGGGCGACATGAACCCTGCCTCGGTGCCCGACCCGAACGCGCCGGCCGAGCCCGGCAGCTTCCAGCACGCCGCCTTGTGGAAACGCGCACTGATCGTCGCGGCGGGGCCGATCACGAACCTGCTGCTGGCGATCGGCATCTTCGCGGCGTTCTTCGTGGTGATCGGCAAGCCCGTGATCGTCGGCGAGGAGGACTCGCGCACCATCGGCGCCTTCGCCGAAGGCAGCGTCGCCGAGGCTGCGGGCCTGCGCGTTGGCGACCGGGTGGTCGCGATCGACGGGCGCACGGTGCGCGATTTCACCGACATGAAGACCAAGGTCGCGCTGCACCCCGCGACGCGCATGGTGTTCACCGTCGAGCGCGGCGGCGAGCGCCTGGACGTGCCGCTCGTCACCGCCAAGATCGAGCGCGAGGACAGCTTCGGCAACCTCAGCACCGAAGGCCTCGTCGGCATCGCGCCGGCCGGGGGCAAGTACGAGATGCGCAAGGTCCCGGTGCTCCAGGCGGTTCCCCTCGCGGTGCGGCAGGCCTGGGACTTCACCGGGATGATGGTCACCGGCATCCGGCAGATCGTCGGCGGCGAGCGCTCGATGAAGGAACTCGGCGGGCCACTCAAGATCGCCAAGTACTCGGGCGAGCAGATGAGCATGGGGCTTGCCGCCTTCGTCCATTTCGCGGCGCTCATTTCGCTTAATTTGGCATTCATCAACTTCTTGCCAATCCCCGCGCTCGATGGCGGGCACCTGCTGTTCTACCTGGTCGAGGCGATCCGCCGCAGGCCGGTCGGTCCGCAGGCGACCGAGTGGGCCTACCGCACCGGCATCGCGCTTGTGCTGATGCTGATGGCGGTGGTGACGGTGAACGACATCATCGCGCTTCCGGTGTTCGGAAGCTGAGGCTCACGCATGGTGGATACGGGGCGAGCAGGCGCGCTCGCGGCTTGATTGCATGGGGCACATCGGGCAGAGGCGTCAGCCGGGGATGGGGCAGCCACGCTTGGGGTCGCACCGGCCCCTTGCCGCACAGGGTTGAGAACGGGATTTTAGCTGCATGAACCGAATGAGCGAGACGGGCACAGCGCCGGTGAACACGAAGCCGGCCGCCGCCCATCGCAGCCCCTCGCGCCTTGCGGGCCTGTTGTGCTGCGGCTCGATCCTCGCCGGCGTCCCGTCGCTCGCCGCGGCACAGCAGGCCGCAGCCCCGCAACCGGCGCCCGCAGCCCAGCAGCCCGCACCGGTCCCGGCCGCGCAGGACAACACCATCCGCTCGATCAGCGTCGTCGGAGCCGAGCGCCTCGAGCCGACCACCATCATCAGCTACATCCGCCTGCGCGTCGGCCAGCAATACACCTCCGCTGCCGCCGACGAGGCGCTGAAGGACCTCGGCGCGACCGAGCTCTTCACCAACTTCTCGATCCGCAACGAGGGCGGCAACGTCGTCATCACGGTGACCGAGAGCCCGGTCATCAACCGCATCGTGCTCGAGGGCAACAAGCGCCTCAAGAACGACAAGATCGTCCCCGAGATCAAGCTCGCCCCGCGGCAAATCTTCACCCGTTCCAAGGTCCGCGCGGACGTCGCGCGCATCATCGAGCTCTACAAGCGCCAGGGCCGCTTCGCCGCGCAGGTCGAGCCGAAGATGGTGCAGCTGCCGCAGAACCGCGTCGATGTCGTCTTCGAGATCACCGAGGGGCCCAAGTCCAAGGTCCGCCAGATCAACATTCTCGGCAACGAGCAGTTCTCCGACGGCAAGCTGCGCGGCGAGATGGTGACCAAGCAGGCGCGCCTGTCGAGCTTCTTCAGCTCGAACACCAGCTACGACCCGGACCGCCTCGCCTTCGACCAGCAGAAGCTGCGCCAGTTCTACCTCACCGAGGGCTACGCCGATTTCCGCGTCGTCTCCGCGGTGGCGGAACTCACCCCCGATCAGCGCGACTTCATCATCACCTACGTGGTCGAGGAGGGCAAGCGCTACACCTTCGGCGAGGTCAAGGTCGACAGCCAGCTGCGCGACTTCGACAGCGACGCGATGAGCGCGAACCTGCCGATGAAGGACGGCGACTTCTACAACGCCAAGCAGGTCGAGGACACGGTCGAACAGCTCCAGGAGCTCGCCGGCCGCTTCGGCTACGCCTTTGCCGACGTGCAGCCGCGCTTCAAGCGCGACCCCGAGAGCCTCAAGATGAACGTGACCTTCACGCTCCGCGAGGCGCCGCGTGTCTATGTCGAGCGGGTCGACATCAACGGCAACACGCTCACCCAGGACAAGGTCATCCGCCGTGAGTTCCGCATCGCGGAAGGCGACGCCTTCAACAGCCTCGCGGTGCAGCGCACCAATGCGCGCATCAACTCGCTCGCCTATTTCCAGGAAAACTTCGAGGTCAAGCAGGCCGAGGGCAGCGCACCCGACCGCATCGTGCTCGAGGCCAATGTCGAGGAAAGGCCGACCGGCGAGCTCCAGTTCTCGGCCGGCTTCTCATCGATCGAGCAGTTCATCCTCGCCGGCTCCATCCGCCAGCGCAACTTCCGCGGGCGCGGGCAGACCATCGGCCTCAGTGTCAACTACTCGCAGTTCTCGCGCTCCGCGCAGGCGAGCTTCTCCGATCCCTACATCTTCGATCGCAACATTTCCGGCGGGATCGACATCTACCGGCGCGATTTCCAGAACTTCAACTTCCTGAACAACGATCGGAACACCAACTTCCGCCAGGCCACCACCGGCTTCTCGATGCGCGCGGGCGTGCCGCTGACCGAATACATGGCGCTGATCGGCAGCTATACGCTCAACTACGATGACGTGACGCTCGACCGCACCCAGTTCTTCTCGGATATCAACGGGGACGGGATCACCGAGTGCGATCCGCTGCTGGCCGGGCGCTTCCTGTGCGACGCGATCGGCTCACGGCTGTCCTCGATCGTCGGTCTCAGCCTCAACTACAACTCGCTGAATTCGCGCATCCGTCCCTCGCGCGGCAAGACCATCAGCCTCAGCGGCGAATTCGCTGGGCTGGGCGGCGACGTGCGCTACGTGCGCTTCCGCGGCCGCGCGCAGCAGTTCTGGAACGTGGGCCGTTCGGGCTTCATCTTCTCACTGCTGGCCGAGGGCGGCACGATCATTCCGCTCAAGGAACGCCCCGGGCCGGGCGTCGACGACGTGTTCCTCAACGACCGCTTCTTCCTTGGCGAGCCGCAGATCCGCGGCTTCGCGATCCGCGGTGTGGGCCCGCGCGTCATCACCCAGACCTCCCAGCTCGACGATCTCGGGCGACCGATCCTCGATGCGCAGGGCAACCCGCAGTTCTTCACCAGGCGGCGTGAGATTCGCGACGACGCGATCGGCGGGCGCAACTACTACCTGGGCCGGGCCGAGCTCGAGATTCCGCTCGGCAGCGGCGCGCGCCAGCTGGGCCTGCGGCCCTCGATCTGGGCGGATGTCGGCGCGCTGTGGGGCGTCGAACAGCCGATCCTCACGGTCAACCCGGCGGGCACGCAGCTTCGCAACGACCAGGGACAGGCGCTCTACCAGATCCCCGGCACCGCCACGACCACCACCGACCCGGCGCAGCCTGACGGCTCGCCCAACATCCGCCTGATCCAGACCGGCACCAACATCCGCGAGCTGTTTCTCGGGAACACGCCGAGCCCGCGCGTCACCGCCGGCATCGGGGTCAACTGGAACTCGCCCTTCGGACCGTTCCGCATCGACTTCGCCCAGACCATCCGCAAGGTCGAAGGCGACGACGAGCGGCGCTTCACTTTCAACGTAGGAACCCAATTCTGATGACACGCATTGCCACCATCCTCGCTTCCACCGGCATGGCGCTCGCCGCCGCGACCGCCGCGCTTCCCGCCCAGGCCCAGGTGTCGGGCAACATCGCCTCGGCCGACGTGCCCGGCGCCGTGATCGGCAGCACCGCGTTCCAGAACGCCTACAAGCAGGTCGAGACCAGCTACGCGCAGCAGATCGAGCTGATCCGCACCCGCGCGCAGGAGCGTCAGACCCTGCTCGCCAAGTACGACAAGAACGCCGACAAGCAGGTCGACGACAGCGAGTTGCAGGCGCTCCAGAAGAGCCCGGACGCGGCCAAGCTGCAGAGCCTCGAGAGCGAGATCCAGAGCCTCACCAACCAGATCGATTCAGGCCGCGTGTACGCCATCGAGCAGATCCTCGTGCAGGCCGGCCCCGCGCTCCAGGACGTGGTGAAGGCCAAGCAGATCAAGGTCGTGCTCGAGCCGAATTCGATGCTCTACGCGCCGCCGGAGATCGACGTCACCAAGGACATCGTCGCCGCGCTCAACACCAAGGTGCCCTCGGTGCAGATCGTGCCGCCGGCCGGCTGGCAGCCGAGCCAGGAAGGCGTTCAGATCTTCCAGCAGATCAACCAGCGCCTCCAGCTCGCGCAGCTCATCCAGCAGCGGCAGGCCGCGCAGGGCCAGCAGCAGCCGCAGGGCAACCAGGCCGCACCGGCCGGTCGCTGAGGCTGACGAGGGGACCGACCATGAGCGAAGCGGGCAGCGCGCCGGGCGAGGTGCTGGATTACGACATCGTCAAGATCCTCAAGGC
>JBJTSG010000286.1:0-7253 GCA_046076505.1 Erythrobacter sp.
GACGCCGAGCTCGCCGGCAACATGGCGCTCGCGCGGACCATGAGCCGCTACTGGAAGCGTCACGACAACCTCTTGCAGCCGCCGCGCTTCGTCTTCGTCAGCCACAAGAGCGACGGGAAGGGCAACGTCTACAACCATATCCAGCGCGCCGCGACCGAGCAGCTGATCCGCATCTGGCGCGACGAGAGCGCCATCGACACCGCCCACGGGCGTCGCCGCCAGGCCGAGTGGGGCAATCAGATCGTCCGCTTCACCAATACCGAGGCCGAGAACATCCGCTTCACCGCCGGCCACGCCGCGCGCATCCTGCTGAAGGAAAGCAAGCTCGGCGAGATCACGCTCTACGTCCCCGGCAACATCGGGGAGGCGACCGGGGCGAGGAAGGCGATGCCCGGGTTCTCGGAGAACATCACCGGGCTGCATCTGGGCAAGGTCGCGCTCATCACCGGCGGTTCGGCCGGGATCGGCGGGCAGGTCGCGCGTCTGCTGGCGCTTGCCGGCGGCAAGGTGATGATGGTCGCCCGCCGGGAGAGCGAACTCGCCGTCGCCCGCGCGCGGATCGTCTCCGAACTCGAGGACATCGGCTTTGCCGGCGTCGAGCGCCGGGTGCAGACCCTCGCCAATGTCGACGTCAGCAATTTCGAGAGCCTGAAGGGCGCGGTCGATGCGACATTGAAGGCCTTCGGGCGGATCGACTACCTCATCAACAACGCAGGGGTCGCCGGCGCGGAGGATATGGTCGTCGACATGACCGTCGATGCCTGGAACTACACGCTCGATGCGAACCTCGTGTCGAATTACTTCCTGATGCACCACGTCGCGCCGCTGATGAAGGCGCAAGGGTCCGGGTACATCCTCAACGTCTCGTCCTATTTCGGCGGCGAGAAGTACCTCGCGGTCGCCTATCCCAACCGCGCCGACTACGCCGTCTCCAAGGCCGGGCAGCGCGCGATGGTCGAGAGCATGGCGCGCTATCTCGGACCCGAGGTGCAGTTCAACGCCATCGCACTGGGTCCGGTCGATGGCGACCGCCTGTCGGGCACCGGTGGCAAGCCGGGGCTGTTCGAGCGGCGCGGCAAGCTGATCCTTGAAAACAAGCGGCTGAACGCCGTCCACGCCGCGACGATCAAGGCGATCCGGCGCGGGGTGCGGGTCGAGGCGGTGCTGGCGCGGCTCGCCCGCAACGACACCGTCAAGATGAGCCACGACACCAACAACCCGCGCGAGCTGCGGGAACTCGCGCTGGCCTGCGCGCGCGAAGGTGACGGCACCTGCACCTGGGACCAGTACCTCCTGACACCGAGCATCGCCGCCGCGCTGATCGGTCGCCTGCGCCAGGCGGGCCTGTTCCTCGACGCCCCGGAGTGGAACGACCGCCCGGCCACCCCCGAGGCGGACAGCGACTGGCTGCTGCGCGTGCCGCCCGAGGACGCGCCCTTCCTCCCCGCCGACAAGATCGCGGTCGAGGCGAACAAGGTCGGGTGGGGCGTGCTCTCCAAGCTCTACCTCGGCAAGATGCCGACCGAGCACGACGTCGCGCAGGCGACGGTGTTCTTCCTCGCCGACCGTGCCGTCTCGGGCGAGACCTTCATGCCCTCGGGCGGCCTTTCCGTGGAACGCTCCACCACCGAGCGCGAACTGTTCGGCAGCCCCAAGCAGGAGCGGCTCGACCAGATGCGCGGCAAGACCGTGTGGATCATCGGCGAACACCTCGCCGACTACCTCGCCGAGACCGCGCGCGCCTTCATCGAGGATTGCCATGCGGCCAACGTCGTGGTCATTACTCGCACCGCGGAAGCTTTCGAGGCGATCAAGGCGCAGCTTGAGCCTGATGTGGCGCAGTCCCTGACCTCGCTGGTCAAGACCAGCGACATCGAAGCCGCGATGGACGAGGCGCTGACCCAGTGGGGCAAGCCGACCACAATCCTCTCGACCCCCATGTCGGCGCTGCCGGGCAAGCTGTTCGCGACAGACGACCCGTTGACGCCCGAGGAGTTCCGCGAGGTGGTGGCCGACAACCTCACCCACCACTTCCGCGTGTCGCGCCGGGCCTCGCTCTATGATGATTGCCAGCTGGTGCTGACCAGCCCGGACGTGCCGATGGGCGACAAGTCCCCGGCCTTTGCGCTGGCGAACTTCATCAAGACCACGCTCCACGCCTTCACCGCGACCCTCGCCGTGGAGAACGAGCGGCTGGTCCACGATGTGCCGGTCAACCAGATCAACCTCACCCGCCGGGTGCAATCGGAAGAACCGCGCGATCTCGACGAGCATCTCGAAGAGGTGCGCCGCTTCGCCCGCGCGGTGCTGCTGGTCGGCGCGCCGCTGCCCGACGCGGAAGACTCGCGCTACCGGGCGCGGATCTACCGCGGCATGTCGATGACCGTGTGAGGAGCCTCGGGGGGTGATCCAGTACCTGCCCTTCGAAAAGCCCATCGAGGCGCTCGACAAGCACGCTGCCGAACTCGCCACCCACGCGGAGGGAACCGAGGAAGCGCGAATGCTGGCGACCCGGGCGGCGAAGCTGCTCGAGGACACCTATGCCCGGCTCACCCCCTGGCAGCGCACCCTCGTCGCCCGCCACCCGCAGCGTCCCCGCTTCGAACGGCTGGTGCAAGGGCTGTTCTCCGAGTTCCTGCCGATCGCGGGCGACCGCACCTTCGGCGAGGACCAGGCGATCATCGGCGGCTTCGCGCGCTTCGAAGGCCGGCGCGTGATGGTGATTGGCCATGTCAAGGGCGAGGACACGCCGGGGCGCCTCCGCCACAATTTCGGCATGGCCCGTCCCGAAGGCTACCGCAAGGCGATCCGCCTGATGGAACTGGCAGACCGCTTCGGCCTGCCGGTGGTGACGCTGGTCGACACCCCCGGCGCCTTCCCCGGCGTCGATGCCGAGGCGCGCGGGCAGGCCGAAGCTATCGCGCGCTCCACCGAGGCGTGCCTTGCGCTCGGCGTCCCGCTGATTGCGGTCATCATCGGCGAGGGCGGATCGGGCGGGGCGGTGGCGCTCGCGGCGGCGAACCGCGTGCTGATGTTCGAGCACGCGGTCTATTCGGTGATTTCGCCCGAAGGCTGCGCCTCGATCCTGTGGAGCAGCGCCGCGCAGGCCGAAAGCGCGGCGGAGGCGATGAAGGTGACGGCGGGCGATCTCCTCAAGCTCGGCGTCATTCACCGCATCGTCTACGAACCGCGCGGCGGCGCGCATCGCGATCCGGCCGAGACGGTCAAGCGCCTGACATTGGCGCTGCGGGCGGAACTCGACAGCCTCGCCGCCATGACCCCCGACGAGCTTCGCCGCGAGCGCGAGGAGTTCTTCCTGAGGCTCGGCTAAACGGCGCCGTCGCTGCCGTGCGTCTTGCCCGGCTGCCGCATCCGTTCGAGCGCCGAGCTGATGTCGATGCCGACCATCTGCAGCCCCAGCGCGTCCGCCATCGCCAGCGCGTGCGCGAGCAGATCCTCGAGGCTCTCGATCGCTGCGACTTCGGCGTTGTGGGCCGCGCCGAGCGCGGGGCCGGCACTCTGGTGCGGTTCGGGGGCATCGCTGCCGGGAAACGTGTCGCCGATCATGAACGGTCGCTCCGCGAATCCCCGGGGATGTCGCCCTCCAGCACGTCGTTGCTCGCCGCAGGCAGGACACGCCGTTGCCGCTCGCCCCTGCTCTCCGGACCGAGCCGTCCACGCGCCCGGGCCAGCCGGCCCTGCGCCTCGATCAGCGTGGTGCAGTCGCCGAGCAGGGTCGGCGGCATGTCGACGAAGATCGCCTCGCTCTTGCCCCGGGCGACGCGGTAGGTCTCGTGGTAGATGCCCACCGCCGCGTCGCTGCCGGGCCCGCGCTTGAAGGCTGCCCAGGCGGGCACGTGGCTCAGCTCCGGGGCATGGGCATAGGCCTCGAGCTGCTCGAATGAGCGCCAGTACTGGATCAGCACGATGGTGCGACCGAACCACGCCTTGCCGCCGAGGAATCCGAGTTCGGGCTGCGCCGCGAGTTCGCCCAGCATCCGCGACATGGCGCGCAGCGGCGGCAGCCAGCGGTGCACCTTCCACCAGCTGTTGATCCGCATCCCGATGATGAAGACGACGAAGTCCCCCTCGGGCTGCGCGCACCACCGGCCCTTGACGATGCCTTTCACGTGTTCCCTCGCTCGGCCATTCCGGCTATCCCCAATGCGGCCCCGATCTGCTTTAATCCGTGCGCGACGAAGGCCTCGCGCGTGCCCGTCGCGAGGTCGAGCGTCGCCATCGCGTCGCTGCGCATCAGGCTGACCATCCCGTGCAGGCTCGACCATGTGAACAGCGCCTCGCGGTCGACCGCCGCCGGATCGGGATCGAGCCCGCGCATGACGTGGAGCCGGGCGAGCGCGGTGCGCAGCACGCCGAAGGCATCGCGCGCGCCCTGCATCATCTCGGGATGCGCCTCGGGCTTGGGCAGGCTGCCGCCGAACATCAACCGGTACTTGAGCGGCTCGGCCATCGCGAAACCGACATAGGCGAAGCCCATGCCCAGCGCGTCGGCGGCAGGGTTGTCTGTCTCGGGCACGCGGCGCAGCGCGGCGGCGAAGGCGGCGAAGGCGCGGCGGACGATCTCGGCTAGCACGTGGTCGCGGCTGGCGAAGTGGCGGTAGGGCGCCTGGTGCGAGACGCCGAGGCGGCGGGCAACTTCGCGCAGCGAGAGCTTCTCGACCCCGCTCGCGGTGATGATCGCGACCGCTTCGGCCAGGCACGCCTCGCGCAGGTCGGTGCCGGGGCCGGCTTGTGCGGACGCCATCACGGCGCGGGCACTCCGACGCAAGCGGCAGGGCGCGGGGCGGGACTGGTCGAGGCGGCGTGCAGGATCATCATGGTAAACCCTGTCTAAACCATAAGTGGTGCGTTGACACTGTCAACCGTTCAGACGCTCGGCAAGTCGGCTGGGTTGCAGGGTGCGTGGGCAAGGGGGAGGTGTGGTGCCGGCTGCAGGGATCGAACCCGCGACCCCCTGATTACAAATCAGGTGCTCTACCATCTGAGCTAAGCCGGCCTAGGGTTGCGCATCTATGCGAAAGCCGGACCGCCCTCAAGTAGCGAAGCGGTAGGGCAGCTAAAAGGCGCCGAAAGTCCACCCTTCCGTGCGGGCCACCTCCGGGGTGAGCTCGGGCGGGTGCCACAGGTCGCGCTCCCCATGCACCCGGCGCAGCCAGGCGGCGGTGAGGAGCGCGTCGGAGGCGTGGTCGCCAATCGGCCCGCTGCCTCTGACCGGGGGCGAGCCGAGGCGGTCGAGCGCGTCGTTCAGCGCCTCGTGGGTGCGGATCTTCGTCGCCGCGCCCGTCACCCCGCCGAGCCGGGCGGCGATCGAGGTGTAGATCTCGGTGACCACCGAGCCCTCCTCCGGCAGCGGGTCGATCGGCCACACGGCCAAGCGCCCCGCGAGGCGGTGGAGCATGCGCATCCCTGTCAGGCTCGACTTGCCGACCTGCGCGGCGCCGACGAGGTTGAAGTTGCTCACCGGCCGCACGCCTTGGCTGCGCTGCGCCGCCTCGGCGATGCGGAAGCGGCCTTCGCGCGTCGCGGCGCCGGGGAGGAGGAAGCGGTCGCCCTGCGCCCCCGCGCCGTGGCGGAAGTATCGCGAGGCCTCGGGATGAGTGACGAATCCGCCCGCCTCGAGATGCGGGTCGGCAGCGCAGAGGCGATCGATCAGCGCCCACAGCCCGCGCGCGTCGGCGGGCGAGGCGCCCCAGCCGGGGAAGAAGGCGCCCGCGTCGTGGAACGGCAGCGAGAGCCCGAGGTCGAGTCCCACCAGTGTCTGCCCCGGCAGGTCGAGCAGCAGCGCCAGCACCTCCTCGCGCGCCCACCCGCGGGGATCGGGCGGGGCAACCAGCACCGGCGGCCCGCCCGCGGCGAGCGCGACGGCAAGCGCGATCCCCTTCTGGCGCGCGCCCTTCGCGCCCGACCAGTCGACCGCGAGAAAGTGCGTGAAGCGTCCCCTCATCGCTTGCGCTTGACCACCTCCGGAAGCGTTGCGGCCTGCTCGTGCGCCAGCCGGATCGTGTCGCGCACCCGCTCGGGATCGGGGCTGTCGAAGCGCACCAGCACCGCGCCGTGGCCCTCGTAATGCGGGGTCTGCCAATAGGTCTCTGGTTCGGTCGCCATCAGCATTTCGGCGGTGGCGATGTCGATGTGGAGCACAAAGGAGGTGGCCGTCTCGCGCCCCGTGCCGAGGAAAGCGCGCCCGTTTGCCGCCACCTTCACCGCGGGCTTGCCGTAGCTTTTCGCCAGCTCCGTGCCCGGCAGGCTCAGCGCGAAATTGCGCGCCGCGTCCCAGCTGTCCAGCGCACCGCTCATCCCCGCTCCTTCCGCAGCTTGTCCCAGTAGTCGAGCCGTTTCCGCACCTAGCGCTCGAACCCGCGCTCGACGGGGGCGTAGAAAGCTTCGGGAGCCATCCCCTCGGGCCAGTAATTGTCGCCCGAAAAGCCCTCGGGCGTGTCGTGGTCGTAGGTGTAGCCCTTGCCGTAGCCGAGCTTTTCCATGAGGCCGGTTGCGGGGTTGACGATGTTCATCGGGGGCATAAGGCTCCCCGTCGCCTTGGCCGTCTTCCACGCCGCCTTCTGCGCCATGTAGACCGCGTTCGATTTGGGCGCGGTGGCGAGGTAGAGGCAGGCCTGCACCAGCGCCAGCTCCCCTTCCGGCGAGCCGAGGAAGCGGTAGGCCTCCATTGCCGCCATGCATTGGGGCAGCGCCTGCGGGTCGGCCATGCCGATGTCCTCCACCGCCATGCGCACCAGCCGCCGGGCGAGGAACAGCGGCTCCTCGCCTGCAGTCAGCATCCGCGCCAGCCAGTAAAGTGCCGCCTGCGGATCGCTCCCGCGCACCGATTTGTGGAGCGCGGAGATGAGGTTGTAGTGCCCGTCGCGGTCCTTGTCATAGACCGCGACCCGGCGCTGGAGGAAGGCGCCGAGACCCGCCGGGTCGAGAGCCGCCGGGAGCTTCGCCGCATAAAGCGTCTCCGCCTGCCCGAGCAGGAAGCGCCCGTCGCCGTCGGCCTGCGCGATCAGCGCCGCGCGCGCTTCGGGGGTCACGGGGAGGGCGCCCTCAAGCGCCTCGGCCTTGCCGAGCAGCGCCTCGAGTGCACCCTCGTCCAGCCGGTTCAGCACCAGCACCTGCGCGCGGCTGAGCAGCGCGGCGTTGAGTGCGAAACTCGGGTTCTCGGTGGTCGCGCCGACCAGCGTCACCACCCCGCGCTCGACGAAGGGGAGGAAGCCGTCCTGCTGGGCGCGGTT
>JBJTSG010000287.1:0-12236 GCA_046076505.1 Erythrobacter sp.
CCATCGGCTCGACCGTGTTCGGTCAGGCGGTCGACAGCCTGATCTTCTATCCGGTCGCCTTCTACGGCATCTGGACAACCGAGGCCGTGCTGACGGTGATGGTCACCAACTGGGCGCTGAAGGTCACCTGGGAGGCGGTGCTGACGCCCGTCACCTATGTGGTGGTGAACAAGCTCAAGGCCGCCGAGGGGGTCGACCTGTTCGACATCTACACCGACTTTTCGCCGTTCGGGAGCAGCGAGACCGCGAAGGAGTGATGTTTCCAGGGCCACCTAGCGGCGGCGCGGAACTAGAGCACGATCTCGGGCACCACATCCACCCGCCATGGCAGGCCCATGCGGCCGGCGAGCAGCTTCATGTCCTTTTCGGTCGGTTGGCCGAACAGCGCCTCATGGCTCTCGGCGAGTTCGAGCGCCAGCGTCCCGTCCTTCACCGCCAGCCGGCTCGCTTCGAGCGAGCGACGCGATTGCGCGCCGAGGCGGCGGGCGAGCCGCAAGGCAAGGCCCCAGCGCACCGCCTCCTCCAGCGCCTCGTCGCTGGCGAGCGCGCGCAATTCGGTTGGCAGGGCAAGCTGGTTACCGTTGGCCGAAATCGCCGCGGCGAGCATCGCCCTTCCCTTGCTGTCGATCCCGATCCAGCGCTTGTGCAGTGCCCAGTTGATCGCCTGGGGCAAGCGGATGTTGGGCTCGATCTGCATCGAGGCGAGCGCGAGCAGGGTCGCCGCCATGCGCAGCCGCTCCGAGCCATGCTCGCGCGCAGGCGCTGCGTCCAGGGTCCAGGCGGCCATGCGGGTCGCCAGCGTCGCCTGCGTGCCGCGACCGGCGGCGAACTCTGTCACGCCCGCAAGCAGCGGGTCCTGCGTGCGGGTGTGCGCGGGCAGGCGATCGTAGAGCAGGCCTTCGCGCAGCCCCCAGGAGGAAAACACCACCTCGCGCGGGGCGAGGCGCGCGAGCAGCGCCTGGAGCAGCACCGCGGCATCCGGCAGCTTCTCGGCGCGCATGGTCGAAATGCGATCGCGGCCCTTGAGGACGTCGCTGCTGGCGGCAGCGAGGGTCGCCGCAAGCTCCGACGCGGTGGCCGGTGCCAACGCATAGCCGTGCGGATCGCTGAGCGGATGCCCTCCGCTTGCCATGCAATAAACCGCCATGGCACGCCATGTGCCGCCCACGAGATAGAGCGTACCATTGTCCTCGGGCGGGCTGCCGGACAGGTCCCAACCGGACTTGCGGATCGCCTTGTCGAGCGACTTCTTCATCTCGGCGCGGCCGCGCTTGCGGTGTTCGGGAAGGCGCAGCGTGCCCAGGGGAAGCGTGCTCGCCCCCTCCGTCCGCCCGCTGTCGACCCGCACCAGCTCGAGGCTTCCGCCGCCCAGGTCTGCGACGATGCCGCGGGCGTCCGGGAAGGCGCCGATCACCCCGTGCGCGCTGAGCAGCGCCTCCTCCTCTCCTGAAATCACCCGCGGGCTGAGACCGAGGCCGCCCATCCGGGCGATGAAGTCGGGGCCGTTCGCGGCATCGCGCACCGCGGCGGTCGCGACGGTCTCGATGTCCTTGATTCCGAGATCGGCGAGCAGCAGCGCGAAACGCCGGAGGCCCCGCAGTGCGAGCGCCATCGCCTCGTCGGCGAGCCGCCCGGTGGTCGCGATCTCGCGGCCCAGCTTGGCGGTGACCTTCTCGTTGAGCAGCACCTTCGGCGCGCGCAGGGCGCCGCCGTAGACGACGAGGCGCACGGTGTTCGAACCGATGTCGATGATCGCGCGCTCGCCGTTGCTGCCCGCGAGCGCCGGCTCGCGGGCTTCGCGCCTCCGCTTCCAGATCACGCGACGGCCCCGCGCCTGAGGGAGAGCTTGGGCACGGCGCCCGCTTCGAGCGCACCCCCGCGGCCCGAGAGCGAGGGGTTGGTCATGAAGTAGCGGTGGCAGTTGAAGGGCTTGGCGCCCGCCACGGTATCGACCCGCGAATAGCTGCCGTCGGCGTGCAGCCACCAGCTCTGCTCGGTGTCGAGCATGTTGGCGAGCAGCACCTGCTGGAGCACCTGGTCGTGAACGGTGCGGTTGAGGATCGGGATCAGCGTCTCGACGCGGCGGTCGAGGTTGCGGCTCATCATGTCGGCGGACGCGATGAACACCGCGGCATCCTTGCTGGGCATCGGATGGCCGTTCGCGAAGGCGTAGATGCGGCTGTGTTCGAGGAAGCGGCCGATAACCGACTTGACGCGGATGTTCTCCGACAGCCCTGCAATGCCGGGCCTCAGGCAGCAGATCCCGCGCACCACGAGTTCGACCTGCACCCCCGCCTGGCTCGCTGCGTAGAGCCGGTCGATCACGCCCTCGTCGGTCATCTGGTTGCACTTCATCCAGATCCCGGCGGGCTTGCCGGTCTGGGCGTGGGCGATCTCGATGTCGATGCGGCGGTAGATCTCCTCGCGCAGGTCGATCGGTGCGATGTGGATGCGCTCGAGGGCGTGCGGCTCGACATAGCCGGTGACGAAATTGAACATCTTGGCCGCATCCCGCCCGAGCTTGGGATCGGCGGTGAAGAAGCTGAGGTCGGTATAGATGCGCGCCGTGACCGGGTGGTAGTTACCGGTGCCGAAGTGGCAATAGGTGCGGAAGCTGTCGCCCTCGCGCCGCACCACCATCGCCACCTTCGCGTGGGTCTTCCAGTCGGTGAAGCCGTAGATCACCTGCACGCCCGCGCGTTCGAGCTTGCTCGCCCATTTGAGGTTCTGCTCCTCGTCGAAGCGGGCCTTCAGCTCGACCACGGCGGTGACGGACTTGCCAGCCTCGGCCGCCTCGATCAGCGCGCCCACCACCGCCGACTGGCTGCCGGCGCGGTAGAGCGTCTGCTTGATCGCCACCACGTCGGGGTCGGCGGCGGCCTGGCGGATGAAATCGACCACCACCTCGAAGCTCTCGTAAGGGTGGTGAACGATGATGTCCTTCTCGCGGATCGCCGAGAAAGCGTCACCGTCGTGCTCGCGGATGCGTTCGGGAAAGCGCGGGGAATAGGCATCGAACTTGAGGTCGGGCCGGTCCTCGCGGACGATCTCTGCGAGGCCGTCAATGCCGATCACCCCGTCGGTCTTGATCACCGCCGCCTCGTTGACGCCAAGCTGGTCGAGCAGCAGCGCCTCGGCCGCCGTGTCGAAATCCTCCTCGATCTCGAGCTGGATCACCTGCCCCCGGCGGCGACGCTGGAGCGCGCTGCGGAAGGTGCGCACGAGGTCCTCGGCCTCTTCCTCGATCTCGATGTCGCTGTCGCGCAGCACCCGGAACATGCCGTCGCCTTCGATTGTGAAGCCCGGGAACAGCGCCTCGGCATAGCGCTGGATGAGCCGCCCGATCGAGATGTAGAGCGCCTCGCCCCCTTCGCCGCCGGTGACCTCGTCGGGCACGCGCACGAAGCGCGGCAGGGCGCCGGGTATCAGCACCATCTCGATGAGCTGCTCGCGGGTTGCGTCGCGGGTCAGGGTGAAGAGGATGCCGATGCCGCCGTTCTGGACGAAGGGAAAGGGATGCGCCGGGTCCAGCGCCTGCGGCGTGATGACCGGCAGGATCTCGTTGAGGAAGTAGGCCTTGAGCCACTTGTGCGCCGCCGGGCTGACGCGCTGCTCGTCGGCCACGTGGATGTCGGCGGCGGCAAGCCCATCGCGCAGGGAACGCCAGATCGCCTGCTGGCGCTGCGCGAGGTCGGCGAGCTTCTCGCGGATTGCGCTCAGTTGCTGGGTCGGGCTGCGCCCGTCGATGGAGGGCGTGTCGAAGCCGCGCTGCACCTGGCCCACGAGGCCGGCGACGCGGATCATCATGAACTCGTCAAGGTTGCTCCCCGAGATCGACAGGAACCGCAAACGCTCGAGCAGCGGATAGGCCTCGTTGCAGGCCTCGGCGAGGACGCGCTGGTTGAACTGGAGCCACGAGAGCTCGCGGTTGAAATAGGGGCTCTCGTCGGGGCCGAGCTCGGCCATGAGCGCAGGCGCCGCGGTGGCGGGGTCGTCCTTGCTGGCAATCGGTGACGTGCTCATCGCTTCCCTGCTTTTCGCATCGCGCCGTGCGGCGCCGCGCCCGTGCCCCTCACACGCGCGGGCTCGGGGTGTAAATCAGGAAGATGAGCTTGTCACACCAATGTCAACCACATGGTGGGCCGTCTTCGACCGCGCACGGCTGCGCTTCCGGTCAGATGAGGGCGCGGCTGTCCGCGATGGCCGCAATCCCGCGCTTGCCGCTCGCGTCGCGTCCCAATTGGACGATCACGTCGATCACGCTCGCGGCATAGGCAATGGTGTCGGCGCGGGTCAGGCCGATGCCGGTCTGCATCACCATCAGCGAGAGCTGCTCGAGAGCGCCGCGCAGGGAGTTGGCGTGGATTGTCGAGAAACTCCCCGGGTGCCCGGTGTTGATCGCGCGCAGGAAGCTGACGCTCTCGCTCCCTCGCAATTCGCCGAGGACGATGCGGTCGGGGCGCAAGCGCAGCGCCGCCTGCAGGAGTTCGTTGGCGGTGACCCTGGCTTCGCCGAGTTCCCCCTTCACCGCGACGAGCCCCACGCCGTTTGCGCCGGGGAGCTTCAGTTCGGGCGTGTCCTCCACCAGCACTACCCGCTCCTCCTCCGGAATCTCGCCGAGCATGGCGTTGAGGAAGGTCGTCTTGCCGGTGCTGGTGCCCCCGGAGATAAGGATCGTCCGCCGCGCCCGGATCGCCGCGCGCAGGTAGGCGATGGGCTGTGCCTGCGGGTCGGGCATGGCGACCTCGGTCCCGCCGAGCAGCGCCCCGGTGTCGTAGGCATCGAGCGGCAGGTCGAGGCGGCGGTGGCGGCGGATCGCCATCACCCAGTGACGGCGCGAGGCGGGCGGCCCGCAGAACTGGACGCGCGCCCCGTCGGGCAGGGTCGCGCCGAGCAGCGGGTGCTCGCGGTTGATCCCCTGATGCGAGACGCGCGCGACCTGCTCGGCAAGGCGCTGCACCAGCCGGTCGTCGATTTCGGGGGTGTCGATGCACTGCATCCCCGGTTGTGCGGCATCCTCGATCCACACCTCGCCGGGGCGGTTGACCATGATCTCGGTCACCGTGTCGCGCTCCAGCCAGCGGCGGAACGGCGCAAGATAGGCATCGAGATAGACGCTGCGTTCGGCCGGGAGCGGCGCGGGCGCGTCCTCCTCGGCACTGAGCCTGTGGATGTCGGCGCTCACCGCCCCGCTCAGCCCGGCACGGCGCTGAAATCGAGGTCGCGGGCGGTGAAGACGCGGATCGGCTCGCCCATGCGCACGCGGATGGTGGGGCTGATCTGGCCTTGCGACTGCACCGCCGAGTTGGCCGCGCTCTGCGCGCTGCCGGCGACGAGCACGCCGCCGATCCCGCCGGTCGCCATCGCGCCGAGACCGCCCACCACCGAGAGCAGCAGGCCCGAGCCGAAGCGCTTGAAGAAGTGGCTGTTGACGTCGCCCTCGAGCCCGGTGGTGCCATCGAAGGCGATCGCGGGCGAGGCGATCGCGACCGAAACACCGTCGGGGCGGATCAGGCGCGTCCAGATCACGTAAGCGCGCTTCTGGCCCTGCTGCACGCCCGCCTGGTACTGGCCGATGAGCCGCGAGGAGCGCGGGATCAGCACGCGCTTGCCGTCGAAGCTGCGCACGTCCTGGCTGACCACCGCGCGCACGTAGCCGGGCACGTCGGTGTTGATCGCGGTCTCGAGGATGGCGGGGATGAGCGTGCCCTCGGTGACGGTGGTGGTGGGGTTGACCATGCCGCGCGCCTGCGCGGGCGCGCCGCCGACGCCGCCCACGCGGGCCGCGAAGCCCGCCGCTCCGCCCGCGCCCGCCATGTCCGCCCCCGGCGTGCCGGGAGCAGGCACGGGGGTCGTCCCTTCGGCGGCCTGGACCGCGCGGGCGGCGCTCGCATCGAAGACGAGCTGGGGGTTGGCGTAGGGATTGACCGCGACGCCCGGCACGGCGGCCGGGTTCACCGCATAGACCGCGGCGGGAGCCGGGTCGCCCTGCGGCGCGACGGGGGCCGCGACGGGGTTCGTGACCGGGGCAACCGGCACGGGCACCGGCGCCGGCTGGACCGGCACGGCGGGGCGGCTGCGGGCGTCCTGCGGCGGGTCCATCCGCGCGGCGTTCATCGCCCAGAAGGTCACTGCGCCGAGCAGGCCGACCACCGCCAACCCGGCGGCGAGCTGTATCCCGTCACCCTTGGCCTTGCGCTCCGTGACGACCGGGAAGGCCGCTCGGCTCGCAAGGTCGATGATCTCCGCCGATTCCCGCTCGCGCGGATCGCCGCTGTCCCCGCCCTCGCCCTTCCTCGGCGGCAAACGCATCGCAAGGCGCATCAGGTGCTCTCCTCAAGACGTTGTTCAAGCATCACTTCTTGTCCTTCTTGCGCGGCGCGCTGAGACCGGCGCTGTGCACCGAGGGCGCGACCAGCGCGGTATTGGTGAGGGTCGCCGTGGCGCGGCCCGAGCGCAGGATCAGCTTCGGCGGCACCCCGTCGATGACGATCGTGTCGCCGCGCACGGTGAAGTTCACCGGCCCCTCGTCGCCCGCCTCGTTGGTGACGAGGATCGCCGGAACCGCCACGTCCTTGGGCCAGGTCAGGAACACCGCGGTGCCATCGTCGAAGGCGCGGATGGGCAGGAGGTCGCTGGTCCCGGTCGGGGCCCAGGCGAAGTTGAGCTTGGCGGGGTCCGTGGCGGCGCCATCCGGTCCAACAGACGGCGCCTCCGCAGCCTTGGCGGCCAGCGCCTCGGCTTCGGCGATCGCGGCGAGGCGCTTCGCCTCAGCCGCTTTCTCGAGCTCGGGATAGCGGAACTGGAGCACGTAAAGCGCTGTATTCGCAGGCGAAGCCACAAGATCGAAGAGGTAGGTGCGGCGGTCGGTCACCACTGTCATGTTGGTCCGTGCGGCCGGTTCCAAGGGCTTCACGAAGAGGATCGTCTGCGCCTTGTTGGGCTGCACCTGCCACGCCGCGGAATCGCCGATCGCGACATTCTCGATCACCTCGTCGGGCGCGAACTTGATGGTCGTCTGGACCTTCACCCGGCCATCGACACGCACCACGGCGGCATCGTCATAGACGAGCGTTTTCAGGCGGTTGTCGGCGGCTGCGGGCACGGCCAGTGCAAGGGCGAGGCTCGTGAGGAGCACGCTGCGGGTCATTTGTAGGTCTCCGGCAGGGGGCTTGGCTGGCCCGGGGCGCCCCGCCCTGATCCTGCGGTGCGGAAGCGATTGCCGATGCCGCGCGTGCGGGTGCTCGGCGGGTTCAAGGGGTTCACCCGAGCGCCCTCGCCGCCCTTCACCACGATGCGCGTTTCGCGTGAAACAGCGCTATCGAGGCCGGTGTCATTGGCGGCTGGGGCGGGCTGGAGGGCGGGTAGATCGACCCTGCGGGGGGCCAAGGCAGGGCTTAGCGAGGTCTGGACGCCGGCGCGCGGCGCCATGCCGACCGGCACCGTCGCGGCAGCGGTGCGCGCCACCGGATCGACGAAGCGCTCCCGGTCCTTGGACGGCACCAGCCCGAACACCGACCAGCCCGCGACCATCGTGCTCGCCACCTTCAGCGACAGCAGCATCAGCGCCATGTGCACCGCGCCGACGAGGAAGAAGGCCATCGCCGCGTTCTGGTCGATCTGCCCCGGCACTTTCACCAGCGCGGCCAGCACCGGCACCGACAGTTCGAGCATGATCGAGCCGCCCAGGACCGCGAAGAGCGGCGCCAGCGCCATCATCGTCAGCCCCTTGAGCCAGCCGGTGAACAGGCCGCGGGTGCCCTCGAACAGCGCCAGCACCACGAAGATCGGGCCGACCGCGAGCAGCAGGGCCAGCGCGATGCGCGCGGTCACCAGCAGGCCGACCGTGCCGAGCAGCAGCAGCATCGCGCCGAGCCACATCATCCCCGGCGGCGAGAAGGCGCTGATGTCCTTGGTGTCGCCGCTCGCCTGCTGGATCGCGAGGAACACGACGTCCAGTTTCTGCGCGAACACCGCCGTGGCGCTCTCACCGCTGGCCGCGCCGGTCAGGATCCCCGCAACCTGGTCGGGCCCACCGATGAACAGGTTGTAGAACACGCTCGAGAAGGCGACGAAGCTCGTCGCGAAGGTCAGCACCAGCCCGAGCGTCATCATCTTCGGCAGCAGCGCGCGCACCGAGAGGCTCGAGCGGCCGAGCATCAGCGAGATGCCGAAGAAGCCGACATAGAGGCCGAGCACGATGGTCAGCGCAAGGGCAAGCTCGCCATTGCGGCCGAACAGGCGGCCAAAGGCCTGCTCGCTCATCCCGCTGGCGATGCAGTCGACCGCGGTCAGCGCCGAGGAGACGCCGCTGCCCATCGCCTGGGCGGCAAGGGCGCAGGTGTCGCTCATTCGGCGGCCTGCGAGAAGGGATCGGCGTCAGGGTCGGCGGCGGCGCCGTCCGGCCAGGCGCGGCCCGTCAGCGGCGGGTACCAGGCGGCGGGCGCATCGCCGACCGCCTCGCGCAGGAGGTCGAGCCGGCGCACCGCGCTCTCGCGGCCGGAGAGGATGGTCAGCACCTCGGGCGCGCCCGAGAGGTCGAGCCGCACCACCACGCTCGCGTCGGGCTGGCGGACGAGGAAGGCGCGGCTGTGCGCGGGCAGCGAGCGGATGAGGGCGAATTCGTGCGCCGTCAGGCCGAAGCCGTCGCAATAGTCCTCCGGCCGGGCGCGCGAATTGGGCATGAAAACCATCGTCGCAGTCTGCTCGACCAGCGCAGTGGAGATGCGGCTGTCGAGTGCATCGCGCGCGGACTGCGTCGCGAAACCGACCAGCGCGTTGCGCTTGCGCAGCGTCTTGAGCCAGTCGCGAATCCGCGCGGCGAAGACCTCATCGTCCAGCGCCTTCCAGCCTTCGTCGATGAGGATCATGGTCGGCTGACCGTCGAGGCGCTCCTCGATGCGGTGGAAGAGGTACATCATCGCCGGCGTGCGCAGGCGCGGGGTCTCGAGCAGCGCGGTCATGTCGAAACCGAGCACGCGGGTGCCGAGGTCGAGCCGATCTACCGCATTGTCGAACAGCCAGGCGTGCTCGCCCTCCCCGATCCATGCGCCGAGCCGGTCGGCAAGGTCGCCCGGCGTCGGACGGCGCGAGCCTGCGAGGAGTTCCTTGAAGTGGCGCAGGCGTCTGAGCGAGGGATCGTTGGCGTAGGTTGCATCGACCGCGGTGCTGATCGTCGCGAACTCCTCGGGGCCTTCCGCCTTGAGCAGCACGCCGAGCCAGTCGCGCAGGAAGGCGCGGGTTCCAGGAGCATCGGGGAGCGCGAGCGGGTTGAAGCCGGTGGGCGTGCCGGGCGCGATGCGGTCATACCGCCCGCCGATGCCGCGGATGAACAGCTCCGCCCCGCGGTCCTTGTCGAACAGGATCGTGCGCGGTTTGAACTTCTGCGCCTGTGCGGCGAGGAAGTTCATCACCACGGTCTTGCCCGAACCGCTCGGGCCGATGACGGAGAAATTGCCGAGATCGCCGTGGTGGAAGTTGAAGAAGAACGGCGTCGCGCTGGTCGTCTCCAGCAGCGTCACCGCATCGCCCCAGTGATTGCCAGCGGCCTGCCCCAACGCGAAGCCGTGGAAGCTCCCGAAGCCCGCCATGTTGGCCGAGGAGATCAGCGCGCGGCGGACGATGTATTCCTCGTTGCCCGGGAACTGCGCCCAGAAGGCGGGCTCGAGATTGGTGTCCTCGCGCACCGCGATCGCGCCGGTGTCGGCGAGCGCCGCCCCGCAGGCGGCGACCGCCTCGTCGAGGCGGTCGAGGGTGCGCTCGCGCACCAGCACGGTGAGGTGATGGTCGCCGAAGCCGACCGCACCGCCCCCCAGCGCGTCGCGCGCGGCGAGCATCTCCGCGCGCTCGGCGGCAGCCTCCTCATCGACCGAGCGCAAGCGCCGGAGGGCGAGGTCGATGCGCTCCTTGGCGTTGGTGCGCTCGTTGGGGGCGTAGCTCTCGGTGACGACCATCTCGAACGGCAGGCGCAGGAGGTTGTCGAGCAGGCCGGGCGAAGTCGCCTCGGGATAGTCCTTGAGGCCCATGATCGCGGCGAAATCAGGCCCGGCGCTGCCGCGCAGTTCCATCGCGTCGAGACCGAAGCTCGCACGGCGATAGGGGAGCATATGGCCGATGTCGGTGTCGGGCGCCGGGCGGCGGACAGGCCGCATCTCGCCGTTGTAGAGCGCCGAGAGGAGCTCGAGCATCTCGGAATTGGTGCCCTGGGCCCCGGGCGCCTGATAGTCGCCGAGCACGGCCGCGCCATATTGCTGGAGCGAGGCGACGAGACCGGTAATGGCGGCCTTGAGGCTCTTGAGGTCCCTGGGATCGGCCTCGAGCTCGTCAGCCCCGGCGCGACTGAACAGCTTGGCCATGCGCTCGGGCAGCCCGGTCTTGCCGCGCGCAGGCCGGCGGATGAGAGTGACGAACTGGTCGTTGATGAACAGCGATCCGCCGGCGAGCCGCTGCTTCCAGCGCGCGTCGATATGGCGGCTCAAGGGATCGGGGAACTCGGCGTCGAGCTCGACCTCGACGCGGCGGCGGATCACGTGGTGGTAGAGGACGAAGCGCGCGTCGAGCGTCGAGCGCAGCATCACCTCGCGCGTCGCGGCATGGGCGTTGAGCGCGTCCGAATCCTCCGTTTCGAACAGCAGGCCGGGCACCTGGATCACGCTCATCACGCTGCCGTCGCGCAGCAGCACGGTGCTCGCGTCGATCAGCCGGGCATAGGGCAGGCGGTCGCCGACGCGGGCTTCCTTGGCGCTCCACGCGGCCGGGCCGAGCCATTTCTTCGCCATCAGCGAGCCTCCACGCAGTGATGCCTAGGGCGCATAGGAATTGCACCCCCAGCGCTTGTAGTTGGGCACGCGCGGGCAGCGCGAGACCTTGGTGATCCACAGGTCGAAGATGCGCGGTTCACGCAGCGAGGCGAAGTAGCCGATCACGTGCATCACCGCCGGAACGGGAAGGATCCACCAGCTCTTGAGGATCAGGAAGGCGATCGTCGTCACCATCAGGTTGATGATGAAGAAGTTCATCGTCACGCCGAGGAACATCTGCGGGCGGGTCAGCGCGCGGTGGACGGGGTGGCGGACGAGCTCGGTCACGTTTGCGTCACCCGGCAGCCGACTGGATGCCGCCGACGATCGTCGCCGCGCCGAAGATGACGAAGACGCCGATGATCACGGTCGCCCCGTAGCGCCAGTTCATCCGGCCGGTGAGCATCCCGAAGCCGACCGCGGCGACCGCCATGACGGCGATGGTGGTGGCGACCGTGCCCATCAGCGTCCCCTGGAGCCACAGGAGCGCGTTGTTGATCGGGCCCGATCCGGCGGGCGCGCCCACGGCCTGCGCCTGGGCGGCCGCGTGCGCGAAGGCGAGCGTCAGGGCGGCGGCGAGACGCGCGGGGAGGCGGAACCTGGAAGTCATTGGTTTGGTCTGATCTTTCATGTCTGTCGCGCAGGGTCGATGCGTCACTGTCCACTTGCGCGGGCGTGGGCGGAGAGGCGGCCGATAATGGCGCTGACGTAGCCCTGGGTCTCGCGGATCGCGGGAACGCCCCCCGCCCGCTCGACCCGGCCGGGCCCGGCGTTGTAGGCGGCGAGCGCCTTTTCGATATTCCCGTCGAAGCGATCGAGCTGCTCGCGCAGGTAGCGTGCCCCGCCCTCGAGGTTGGCGAAAGGGTCCTTGGGATCGACGCCGAGATAGCGCGCGGTGCCGGGCATCAGCTGGGCGAGCCCCTGCGCACCGACCGGCGAGCGCGCGTTCGCGTTCCAGCGGCTCTCCTGCCAGACCACCGCCTCCATCAGCGCGGGCGAGAGGTCGAAGCGCGCGGCGAGCTCGGCGACCTTCGCGGCGTAGCGCGGCGGGATCGCGCGGGCGTGGCGGGCGGGGTCGGCGATGGCGAAGTCGGGAACGGCCGGCCCCTGCTCGAGCGCGGCGACGGCGGCACGGGCGGCGGGGACGGGACTCTGCCCGGCGAGCGGCCCGGACACCCAGCGCGCGCCCTCGGGTCCGAGTTCCATGACGTCGGCGTGGGCCGGTGCGGCACCGAAAGTGATCGCGGCAGCGAGGGCGCATCCCGTCGCCCGGGCAAGAATCATTCCGCCAGCCTCCTGAAAAGCTCACGGGTGTCTAACCCACAATGGTCTTTTTCGTCACCACTTATGATGTGCCGCGGCTCGGCCTGGCGCGTGATCGGGCACTTGTGCGACAAGCCCTTGAACCGCGAGGAGCGCGCGGCGGGGGCTCCGCCG
>JBJTSG010000288.1:0-9678 GCA_046076505.1 Erythrobacter sp.
AAGGCCTCGCGGATCTTCGCCTGGTTGTCGCGGAAATTGGCCATGCTCGCCTCGAGATAGGAGGGCATGAGCGCCTGCATCGAGTTGCCGTACATCCCGATCAGCTGCCGCAGGAAGCTCACCGGGAGCATCTGCTGCGTGCCGTTGGCCTCTTCGTCCATGATGATCTGGGTCAGGATCGAATGGGTGATGTCGTCGCCCGTCTTGGCGTCGAAGACCTGGAACTCGACATTCTCGCGCACCATCCGCGCGAGATCCTCGAGCGTGATGTAGCTCGATGAGGCGGTGTTGTAGAGCCGCCGGTTCGCGTACTTCTTAATGATGATCGCATCGCCCTCGGCCGATGCCGTTTTCGTCCTACCAGCCATCGTTTTTTTCGACCCCTTGTGTAACCCGTGCCGACCACCTTAGCACCTGCACGTGCTGCAGCGCAACAAGCGCCGGTCAGGGCTGCGGATTGTGCCGGAGGCGGGCACCAAGAACCGTCAGCATCTCGTAGGCGGAAAGCCCCTTTTGCTGCGCAGCATCGTTGATGTCCCACGGCACCTCGACCCAGTCGCCCGCGTGCAGATCGGGGGCGGCGGAAAGATCGACGACGACCATGTCCATCGATACCTTGCCGAGGATCGGAAGCGGGCGGCCCTGATGGTGGAGCGCGTTGCCGGGGCCACGCTGGCGCAGGAAACCGTCAGCATAGCCGATCGAGACGGTACCCACCCGCATGTGCGTGGGGGCGATGAAGGTCGCGTTGTAGCCCACCCCCTCGCCCGGTGCGATCTGCCGGGTTTGCAGCACCTGCGCCGCGACCCTCGCAACCGGCCGGATGTGCTCGGCGAGCTCCTCGCGCGGGGTGCCGCCGTAGAGCGCGATTCCGGGGCGTGTAATGGCGAAGGCGAAAGATTCCCCGAGGCCGATTCCCGCACTGTTGGCGAGGCTGAGACGCCGATGGGGGATCGCCTCGGCCGCCTCGCCGAGCAGTTCGGCCTGCATCCGGTTCAGCGCCGTGCGCTCGTCGGCGCTGGCGAGGTGACTCATCAGGATGTCGATGTCGAGCGCGGCGATCGCCGGGTCTCCGATCTCGGCGAGCGCGACCCCGAGACGGTTGATGCCGGTGTCGACCATCAGGTGGCAGCGCCCTCCGCCGCTCGCCTGCCACAGGCTTGCCTGCTCGAGCGAGTTGATCACCGGCACCGCACCGACCGCGCGGGCAAAGGTGCAATCGGCCTCGCTCATCGGACCGTGGAGCACCGCGATCCGATCGGCCGGGACGTGGGCGGCGACGCCCGCGACCTCGCTCCAGTGGGCGACGAAGAACAGCGCGCAGCCGGCGTCGCGCAGGACGGGAACGCAGACGTCGACGCCGAGCCCGTAGGCATCGGCCTTGACCGCCGCGCCCGCCGAAGCGCGCCCCGAGAGGCTATCGAGCGCGCGCCAGTTTGCGGCGAGCGCATCGCGATCGACGGTCAGGCGCAGGCTGGGAGGGGGGCAAAGGGGGTGTGGATCACTCATCGACGAAGTCTCGCGGCGGTCCGCCCGGGATTCCGAACCAGGCCACGACCAGCCCGAAGGCCACCACGCCCCAAGTGTACCACAGGCCGGCATAAATATCGCCGGTGCGGGCGACGATCACCCCGGCGATCAGCGGCAGGAAGCCGCCGAGGTACCCCGCTCCGATATGATAGGGGATCGACATCGAGGAATAGCGGATGCGCGGCGGGAACATCTCCGACAACAGCGCCGCGACCGAGCCATAGGTCAAGGCCGAGAGCAGGCCCAGTCCCAGCAGCACACCGATGATGCCGAGAATGCCGACGAAACCGGGCTGCTGCTTGGCGAAGTCGAAGCCGTGTGCGGCGAGCCCCGCCTGAAGGCCCTTCTTGCGCGCCGCGCCGTCGGCGAACCACGCCGGATCGATCGCGACCGGCTGCCCGCCAGCGGTGATGCTCACCGTCTCGCCCGGGGTCAGCGTGTAGGCGACGCCCGAGGCGGTCAGCGTCTCGAGGATCTTTCCGCAAGGCGTCTGCTGGCGCTGGAACATCTCGGCGAAGGGATCGGTGCGACAGTCGGGCCCGCTCACCACCACCGGCGCGCGCTCGGCCGCCGCGGCGAGATTGGGGTTGGCGAAGCTTCCCATCGACCAGAACAGCGGGAACAGGAACACCAGCGTGAGCAGCGCGCCGACCACGATCGGCCGCTTGCGCCCCACCCGGTCGGACCACTTGCCGACCATCACATAGAAACTCATCGAGATGAGGCCCGAGACGAGCAGGACCAGCTCGACCGTCAGGTCCGCGACGTTCATCGGCCCGCGCAGGAAGCTCATCCCGGAGAAGAAGGCGGTGTACCAGATCGTCGTCAGCACGCCCGAGATGCCGAACAGCGCGACGAAGATGCGCTTGTTGTTGCCGGGGTAGGTGAAGCTCTCGATGAAGGGGTTGCCGCTCGTCTCGCCGGCCGCCTTCATCGCCTGAAACACCGGGCTTTCGGAGAGCTTGAGGCGCATCCACAGCGAGATCGCGAGAAGGATCAGCGAAAGCAGGAACGGCACGCGCCAGCCCCAGGCGGCAAAGGCCTCGGCCGGGATCAGGGCGCGGCAGGCGATGACGACGATGATCGAGAGCACGAAGCCGCCGACCACGCTCGCCTGGATGAAGCTCGTGTAGAAGCCGCGCTTCTCGGGCGGCGCGTGCTCGGCGACGTAGATCGCCGCCCCCCCGTATTCACCGCCGAGCGCGAGGCCCTGAATGACCCTGAGGCCGATAACGATGATCGGCGCCGCCATCCCGATCGTGTCGACCGTTGGGATGAGGCCCACCCCGGCGGTCGCGATGCCCATCAGGGTGACGGTCACGAGGAAAGTGTACTTGCGCCCCAGGCGGTCGCCGAGGAAGCCGAACAGCACCGCGCCCAGCGGGCGGAAGGCGAAGCCGACCGCGAACGTCGACCACACCAGCAGCAGGCCCAGGGTCTCGTTGTCGGTGGCGTAGAAGGCGTCCTTGAGGATGTAGGCGAGCGTGCCGTAGATGAAGAAGTCGTACCACTCGAAGATCGTGCCGGCCGACGATGCGCCGATCACCAGCCGGATTTCCTTATCGCTCGGCTCGCGGCCTGCGAGTGCCTGCGCCTCTGACATGTCCCATATCCCCTTCATCGCCCTCTGGGAGCGAGATATTGCGCCACGTCCCTAGCGGCTGCTTTCCCCGAGCGAAAGCGCCTCGCGCGCGGCCTTCCACGGCAGGAGCAGTGCGCCGTGGCGGCCCGGGTGCGGGCGCGCGGGGGCGAGCGGTTCGAGGCCGGGCCAGATCGTCGGAAGATCGCCCTCGCCCGCCAGCCAGGTTTCGAGCGCATCGGCGGTTGCGGCGACCGTCGCGGGGTCCGCTCCCTCGCTCCCTTGGGCGAGCAGCGCCGCCGAGGCCTGGCCGATGGCGCAGGCGCTGACCTTCATGCCGATCCGCGCCACCTGTCCGCCCTCCCCGAGCGCGAGGCCAAGCGCGATCACGCTGCCGCAGCTGCGCGAACGCGCCTCGGCGCGAAGCGGGAGGTCGTCGGTCAAGGGAAAGCGCGCAAGGCCCGTGGCAAGGCCGAGCAGCGCGGGCGAATAGAGCTTCGCCGCGCCCGCCCCGTTCATCGGCGACGTCGCGCGGCGCGCGCCGCGGCGGCCTCGCGCGCCTCGGCCTCGGCGCGCAACTTGTCGCGGCGGACCGCGATCTGCGGCAGAAGCTGGCGCGAGAAGGCGTCGGCCCCGGCATAGGTACGCGCCTCGGTCATCCACGAAGGGCGGCCGTGCCAGCCCCAGGTGTCGTCCATGCCCGTCACCAGCAGCGCGAAGGCGAAGACCGCGATCAGCGCACCCTCGACCACGCCGAAGCCGAAGCCGAGCACGCGGTCGATGGGGCCGAGCACCGCGCCGTCGGAGGCGCCGCTGACATTGCCGATGATCACCTTCATCGCCGCATAGGGGATGAGCAGCAGCAGCGCGATGGCGAGCAGCGAGACGCCGGGCTCGCTCGGATAGATGCCGCGCAGTCCCTCGGTCAGTGCCGGATGGAGGAAGTGCAGCGCGAGCGCGGCCATCACCCAGGAGGCGAGGCTCAGCACCTCCTGCACCAGCCCGCGCAGGAACCCGCCCACCGCGGCGATGATGACGATAACGGCGATAATGAGGTCGAGAAGCGCCATGGTGCAGCGCAACGATTATGCGCTGCCCACCACCTGGTCAACGAGGTTCGCAAGCGCGGTGAGGCCGCGATAGTCCGCCCCGCCTCCGCCCTGCGCCCCGCCCACCGGTCCGAAGCACCGCGCATAGCCGAGCTTGGCCGCCTCGCGCAGCCGCAGCGGGGCGTGGGCGACGGGGCGGATCTCACCTGCAAGGCTGACCTCGCCGAACCATGCCGCCTTGTCGGGGAGTGGCCGGTCGGCGAGCGCCGAGACCAGCGCGGCGGCGACGGCGAGGTCGGCGGCGGGATCGGTGAGGCGGTAGCCGCCGGCAATGTTCAGGTAGACTTCGGCCGAGGAGAAGTTGAGCCCGCAGCGCGATTCCAGCACTGCTAGCAGCATGGCGAGGCGGCCGCTGTCCCACCCCACCACCGCCCGGCGCGGGGTGGCGCCCGATTGCAGCCGCACGATCAGCGCCTGGATCTCGACCAGCACCGGCCGCGTTCCTTCCAGTGCCGGGAACACCGCGCTCCCCGCAAGCGGCGTCTCGCGCCCTGAAAGGAACAGCAGCGAGGGGTTGGCAACCTCTTCCAGCCCTTCGGAGGCCATCGCGAAGACCCCGATCTCGTCCACCGCGCCGAAGCGGTTCTTCAAGGCGCGCAGGATGCGGTACTGGTGGCTGCGCTCACCCTCGAAGCTCATCACCACATCGACCATGTGTTCAAGCACGCGGGGGCCTGCAATGGTGCCGTCCTTGGTGACATGGCCGACCAGCACCAGTGCGCAGCCGCTCTCCTTGGCGTAGCGGATCAGCTCCAATGCACAGCCGCGCACCTGGCTGACGGTGCCGGGGGCGCCCTCGATGGTGTCGGAATGCATGGTCTGAATCGAATCGATCACCAGCAGCGCCGGCGGCTCGCCCTGCCCCAGCGTCGTCAGGATATCGCGCACCGAGGTTTCCGAGGCGAGCCGGATCGGCGCGTCCGCGACGCCCATACGCGACGCGCGCAGCCGCACCTGCCCTGCGGCTTCCTCGCCGCTCACGTAGACGACATCGTTGCCACCCCGCGCGATGGTGGCGGCGCATTGCAGCAGCAGGGTGGATTTGCCGATGCCCGGATCGCCGCCCAGCAGCACCGCCGATCCCGGCACCAGCCCGCCGCCCAATGCGCGGTCAAACTCGGCGAGGCCGGTCGATTTGCGCACCGGAAGCTGCGTCGGCGCAGTCAGCGGCTCGAACGCCACGGCCCGCCCGCCGCTCGACAGGTCGTGCTTCTGCGAGAAGACCGTCGCCGGCACGTCCTCGACCAGCGTGTTCCACTGCCCGCAATCGGCGCATTGCCCCTGCCAGCGGTGAGAAACCGAGCCGCATTCCTGACACACGTACCGGCGCTTCGTTTTTGCCATAGGTCCGTGCCATAATGAGAACAGATGACGAACGCAATTGCATTGCGCCTGTCATCCCCGTTAGACAGCGCCATGCGCCAGAAGGAACTGCGCCTTGCTCTCGTGTGCTACGGCGGGGTCAGCCTCGCGGTCTACATGCACGGGATCACCAAGGAGGTGTGGCACCTTGCCCGCGCGAGCCGCGCCTTCCACCAGCCCGGGGCCGCCCCGCTGGGCGGCGCGGCGGGAGCCTATCGCGATTTCCTCGAGATCATCCAGCGCGACCACGGGCTGCGCCTGCGCGTGCTCCCCGACATCCTGACGGGGGCGAGCGCGGGGGGGATCAATGCGGTCTTCCTCGCGCAGGCGATCCATGCCGGGCACAGCCTCGAGCCGCTTACCGACCTGTGGCTCAAGAACGCCGATGTCGAGGCGCTGACCGATCCGGACGCCGAGCCGATGTGGCGCTATGCCAAGCTGTGGGCGCAGCCGATTGCAGAGTGGTTCCTCTCGCGCCCCGGCAACGCGGTGAGCGCCACCGTCTCGCCCGAAACCCGCGCCGAGGTGCGCGCCAAGGTCTCGCGGCTCGTGCGCGGGCGATGGTTCAGCCCGCCGTTTTCGGGGGAGAGGTTCTCAGGCATGCTGTTCGAGGCCCTCGCCCGCATGGCCGAGGAGGGGGACGGCATTCCGTTGCTCCCCGAGGGCTATCCCATTGACCTCGCGGTGACCGCCACCGACTTTCGCGGCCATCCCGAGACACTGCGCCTGAACTCCCCGCCGCAGGTCGAGGAGAGCGAGCACCGCCTGCCGATCACCTTCCGGGCGCGGGTCGGCGAAGGTGGCTCGCGGCGGCAGGGCGGCCGGCTTGCCGATCCGCTCGAACTGGTGCTTGCCGCACGCGCGACTGCGAGTTTTCCCGGCGCCTTCCCGCCGCTCACCCTCGCCGAGATCGACCGCCTCGCCGAGGCGGAGGGGCACTGCTGGGAGACGCGCGAGGCGTTCCTGAGGCGTACCATGCCCGCCCATGTCGCGCGCGGCACGATCGGCGAGGTCGCGCTGATCGACGGCGCGGTGCTGGTCAACGCCCCCTTCGGCGCCGCGCTCGCCGCGCTCTACGGACGCCCCGCCCAGCGCGAGGTCGACCGGCGCTTCGTCTATCTCGACCCGCGCCCCGAGGGCGCCGCGCCGCCCCCGGCAATGCGGGCGCGCGAGATCGGCTTCTTCGGCGCGATCTTCGGCTCGCTCTCGACGATCGCGCGCGAGCAGCCGATCCGCGACGATCTCGAACGCATCGCCCAGCAATCGCGCGATGCCGGGCGGCTGAAGCGGATCGTCATGGACCTCCAGCCCGATATCGATCACGCGGTGGAGAAGCTGTTCGGCTACACCTTCCTCCTCGACCGCCCGACGCCCAAGCGCCTCGCCGCATGGCGGGCCAAGGCGCAGCAGGCCGCCGCCGAGCGCGCGGGCTATGCCTTCGGGGCCTATGCGCTCACCAAGTTCGAGGGCATCCTCGACCAGCTCGCCGCGCTGACGTTGAAGTCCGCAGGCCAGCCAATGGCCGAGACCGGCCCGCTCGCCGCCGCCTTCCGCCGCGAGCTCGAGGCGCGCGGGCTCAGGCGTCTCACAGATACCAACGGCGGCGCGACGAGCGCGACGATCGCCTTTTTCCGCGCGCACGACACCGGCTTCCGCATCCGCCGTCTCGAGCTGCTGGCCCGCAAGCTCGCCCGCGACTGGCAGCTTGACCCCGCGATCCCCGAGCACGCGAGTGACCGCGCGCGCGACCGGCTCTACGAGATCCTCGCCCTGTATCACGCCGCCGACGAGGAGGTGCGCCAATCGCCCCATTTCGCGCTGCTCGCCGCCTAAGCGATGCGCACGCCGGGCGCTGTACTCGACGTGCTCGCCACCCAGCGCCTGCTGCCCGCGACCGACCTCAAGGCCGAGGAGATGCTGATCGACGCGCTCGAGGACATGCCGCGGGTTCTGAAGCGGCGCATGCTGCTCACCTACCTTGGCTTTCCCTTCTACGACGTCGCTACCCTGCCCCTCACCCGGCGCGAGGGACTGGACGAGTTCAACCCCGTGAAGATCGACCGCATCTCCCCCGACGATGCGCGCAGCATCCGCGAGGGTGGGACGGCGGCGACGTTGAGGGGCATCGAGTTCTACAATTTCGGCGCCTTCTTCAGCCGCGACTACCGCGAGAACGACTACCTGTGGGGTCGCCTCCACGGCGCGGAGCGGATGATCGACCTCGTCGCCTCGACGGTGGGCGGCGCGGTGCCGGAGGCGACGATCCGCGAGGGCAAGCGCGCGGTGTTCCTTGCGGTGCTGGACGAGGAGGAAGCGGCGGGGCGCTGCCAGAAGGGGTTGGTCGACCAGGTGCGGTTGGAGGTGCTGGAGAAGCTGGGCTAGCCCCTACCCCTCTTCTCGCTCGGGCTGAGCTTGTCGAAGCCCTGCACTTCTCAGCGAATTGAAGGCTAGCCCTTCGACAAGCTCAGGACGAGCGGGCTAGGTTCTGATCACCCCGAAGAACAACAGCATCACGAGCCGCGAATCCTCCGGCGTCGTGCCGAAGCCGGGGGCGGCGTTATGGAACTGCCAAGGGGAAAACAGCAGCAGCCGGTTGAAGCGAGCCGGCACGCGCAGGGTGCGTTCCCACTTGTGGGCGAGCGTCGTGTCCCTGTTGACCACGTCCTCGACGAGCGCGTTGATGTCGCCATAGCCCGAGGCGGCGATCTTTGCCGGGTCCTGAGGGACGGCCTCGAGGCCAGTGCGCTTGTGGCGGAAGAAATCGGTGCCGCCCGCATCCGGCCTTGCGCAATCCTCGGGTCGCGAGAGGTAGAGGATGCCTGAATAGGCGGCGGGGTCGATGTGGACGCCGCTCTTGCCCTTGGCGCCCTTTCCGGTCAGCCGGCAGTGCCCGTGCTGGGTGCCCGGCATGGGGCCGAGCTTCAGCCCGAGCAATCGCGAGACGGCGGCGTCTACGGCTGCGGTGTCGAGCGCGCGGCTCGAATTGAGGCCGGGGAAGTTGCCGTGCTGCTCAGCCGGATCATAGCCAAGGCCCAGCGCCTTGCGCCGCGCGCCCCAGGGGTCCGACAGGAAGTCGTCGACGATCAGCAGCGAGGGGAGCATGGCCTCGCCCTAGCCCCCGAAGGCGTCCTTGAGCTTGGCGAAGAAGCTGCGGCTCTCGGGGCACTCGTCGCCTGTTTCGGTCGCCTTGAACTCCTCGAGGATTTCCTTCTGGCGGCGCGACAGCTTGGTCGGCGTCTCGACGACGATCTCGACGACCATGTCCCCGCGCCCGCGTCCTTGCAGCACCGGCATGCCGGCGCCGCGGATGCGCAGCTGCTTGCCCGATTGGATGCCGGCGGGAATGTCGAGGCGGTTGGTCGAGCCGTCGAGGTCGGGGATCTCCACGCAGCCGCCGAGCGCCGCGGTGGTGAAGCTGACCGGTACGCGCGTTGCAAGGGTGGTCCCCTCGCGCTCGAACACGGCATGCGGCTTCACGTGAAGGAAGATGTAGAGGTCGCCCGGCGGGGCGCCGCGCTGGCCGGCCTCGCCCTTGCCCGAGAGGCGGATGCGCGTGCCGGTATCGACGCCGGCAGGGATTTCGACCTTCAAGGTCTGCGCCTTGTCGACGCGGCCCTCGCCCCGGCACACCCTGCACGGGTTTTCGATCACCGTGCCGCGCCCGTTGCAGGTCGGGCACGGGCGCTCGATCACGAACAAGCCCTGCTTGGCGCGCACTGTGCCCATGCCGTGGCACAGGTTGCACTGGCGTTCCGAGGTTCCCGGCGTGGCGCCGGTGCCGTCGCAGGCATCGCATTCGGTGCTAACTTCGATCTCGATCTCGGTCGACTTGCCGTGGAACGCCTCTTCGAGCGTGACCTGCATGTCGTAGCGCAGGTCCGCACCGCGGCGGTTGGGCTGGCGCTGACCCCCGCCGCCGAAGGCGCTGCCGAAGATCGTCTCGAAGATGTCGCCGATATCGGCGAAGTCGCCGCCCCCGCGGGCGCCTAAGCCACCGCCGAACGGACCACCCCCGCCGCCATTCATCCCTTGCGTGAAGGCCTCGTGACCGTAGCGGTCGTAAGCCGCGCGCTTCTGCGGGTCCTTGAGGCAGTCATA
>JBJTSG010000289.1:0-3528 GCA_046076505.1 Erythrobacter sp.
TCCCGCGACGATCTCGCCGGGCTGCCACAGCAGGGTATCGATCGGCGCGCCCGCCGGCGCCGGGGGCGCGGCGATGCGGCGGGCGAGCGCCTCGCCCTCGGCCTTGCGTCCGGCGAGCGCGGCAACCTCGCGGACCTGCGCGAGGCTCTCGGCGACCGTCGTGGGGCTGCCGAAGGTCGCGACCTTGAGCCCGGCGCGCTCGAGCGCGGCCTTGGTCGGCTGGGGGATGTAGATCGAGGCGAGCACGAGGTCGGGCCGCGCGGCGATCACTTCCTCGGCGGTGCCGCCGGTGACGCCGAAGCGCGCCGCCACGCCTGCGGGGATCGAGCTCGAACCGGGATCGCGCGAATAGTGCGACAGCGCCAGCACCTGTGCGGGCGGCGCGACTTCGACGAGGATCGCGTCGAGGCAGGGGTTGAGGCTGACGATGGTCGGGCGCACGGCATCGACGGGCCGCATCGGCGCAGCGGGGGCGCAGCTTGCCGCGAGCCACGCGGCCCCGACAAGGCCTGCGTTGCGCACCCTGCCGAGCCCCATCAAGATGCGTGTCTGCGCCATGTGTCCCGAAGCCGGGCGATAGGGCGCGGGGCCGCCCCATGCAACGGGTTACGAAATGCCGGGCCGCTGTCCCCCGATGGGACGCCGCCCGCCCCCGCCCTCGCCCGCCTTGCGCCGCGCGCGTAAGGCGCGTGGGACGTCATGGCCCGCCCCCGCCCCTCCTTCCCCTATCAGCGCCCCGCCCGCGCCGCGAAGCGTTCGTGGTGGAGCAGCGGCGCGGGGAGAAAGCGCCTCGCGGTGCTGCTCGCGGCGATCACCGTGCCCGCGATGGCCGCCTCCGACTTCACCGGGCGCAGCATCACCACGCTCCCCGGCAACGCCTCGGAGAGCACCGCCGCGCTCGCCACGCGTCAGGCGGCGGAGGCGGCACTGCCTTTCGAGCGGCCGGGGATGAGCTTTCCGGGCTCGGCTTATTTCTACATGGCCGACCCCGCCGGCAGCGCACTGGTCGCGCTGCCCACCGACGATCCGCTCGCGACCGGCGCGGAGAGCGGGCGCGAACTCGGCGCTCTCATCGCCGTGGGTGTCGCCGCGCGGGCATTCCGCGGGCCGGTGGGCGGCGTGTCTGCCCTGCGCGCGCAGCAGTGCCTCGCGCAGGCCGTGTGGTACGAGGCGGCGAGCGAGAGCGAGGCCGGGCAGCGCGCGGTCGCGCAGGTGGTGCTCAACCGCGTCGCCAACCCCGCCTGGCCCTCGAGCGTCTGCGGGGTCGTCTACCAGGGCTCGGAGCGGGCGACCGGCTGCCAGTTCACCTTCACCTGCGACGGCAGCCTCGCGCGGCGTCCCGCAGGCCCGAGTTGGGACCGGGCGCAGCGCATCGCCGCCGAGGCGCTTGCCGGGAGCGTCTATGCCCCCGTCGGTCTCGCCACCCACTATCACACGCTCTGGGTCAACCCCTACTGGGCGAGCAGCCTCGACCATATCGGCACAATCGGCGCGCACCGTTTCTACCGCAGCCGCGGGGCGGTGGGCGCGCCTTCGGCCTTCACCTCGGCCTATGCCGGTTTCGAGCCGGTGGTGAGCGGGCGCACCACCCCGCCGCCCGCGGGCCTCGCCCAACCCGTTCCCGGCGCGCCGCCCGTCGTGGCCGCGCCGACCGGCCGCCCGGCGCTACCCTACGAGCTCGGCCCCGTGCCCTTCGCCAAACAGGGATCGCGGGGCAGCGCCGCCGCCGCCAAGGGCCCCGCCGCGCTCGGGCCGACCGCGCCGGTCGAGGAATATGCCGGCGCCGGCTCGGTGAAGCCCGAGTTCGCGAATGCCGGCCAGTGGAAGGCGCGGCCGGACCCGCGTCCCCGGACCCCCGCGCAGGACTGAGCGCGCACCCCGGACAAACACCGGGGGCATGGTTAAGCCTCGCGAAACCCTGTTGTCACACCAAGCCTTAGCGGGCGCGCGCTAGAGCAAGCGCAGCCTGCCGACGCGCCCCCGCGTCAGGCTCCAAGAACCACGGGAAACGCGCAAACTCCATGTCCGTCCGCTTCGCTTCGACCAATCACCCCGTCCGTCGTCTCGGCTGGCGCGCCGCAGGGCGCGGGCTGATCGCCCCGGCGCTGGCGCGGGCGGCGAACGACAACCTGCGCGAAGGCCCCGCGGCGGCAGCCCAGAGCGAGCGCCTCGACCCGCTGCTGACCGACGCGCTTCGGCACTTCGCGGTGCATGGCCTGGCCTCGGCCGAGGCGGCGGTTGAGCTTGCCGCCGAAGCGCGCAGCCGCGACGATGCCGATGCGCGCGATCACTGGATGGCGATCGTGCGGATGTTCGACCGCCGCCTCGCGGCGCGCTTCGACTGCGATCTCGTCACCGCCTGATCCCTTGCCCTGCTTCTCGCGAGCCGGCTGCCGTTACGGCGGCTGCGCTGCTGCGTGCCCAGCCTGTGGCGGCCCGACCCGTCAATTGCAATTGCGAACTGTTTGCAAAGATAGTTGCCGACTAGGCATACTTGCTGGTTGCAATCCCCAATTCACGGGCCTACCGCGCCTCATGTAACGGGTGTCCGGCCGCTTGGGACGGGAGCTTGGCACTCGCGCCATCTTTCGCGCGCAGCCCACAACTTCGTCCCGAGAGATCAGGGAAGGAAGTCCTCACACATGGCCCGCAAGAAGATCGCCCTCGTCGGCGCCGGCAATATCGGCGGCACGCTCGCACACCTCGCAGCCTTGAAGGGCCTTGGCGACATCGTCCTGTTCGACGTCGTGGAGGGCGTGCCGCAGGGCAAGGCGCTGGACCTCAGCCAGTGCGGCCCGGTCGAAGGCTTCGACGCGAGCATCAAGGGCTCGAACGACTATGCCGACATCGCCGGCGCGGACGTGGTGATCGTCACCGCAGGCGTCGCGCGCAAGCCCGGCATGAGCCGCGATGACCTGCTCGGCATCAACTTGAAGGTGATGAAGGCGGTCGGCGAAGGCATCCGCGATCATGCCCCCGATGCTTTCGTGATCTGCATCACCAACCCGCTCGACGCGATGGTCTGGGCGCTGCGCGAGTTTTCGGGCCTCCCCGCCAACAAGGTGGTCGGCATGGCGGGCGTGCTGGACTCGGCGCGCTTTGCCACCTTCCTCGCGTGGGAATTCGGCGTCAGCGTCAAGGACGTGAACGCCTTCGTGCTCGGCGGCCACGGCGACACCATGGTGCCGGTGCTGTCCTATTCGACGATCAACGGCATCCCCGTCGCCGACCTCGCCAAGATCAAGGGCATCTCGGAAGATCGCCTGGGCGAGATCGTAAAGCGCACGCGTTCGGGCGGCGGCGAGATCGTCGCGCTGCTCAAGACCGGCTCGGCCTTCTATGCCCCCGCCACCAGCGCCATCGCGATGGCCGAAGCCTATCTCTACGACCAGAAGCGCCTGCTGCCCTGCGCGGCGTTCGTCGAGGGCAAATATGGCCTTGATGGTCTCTATGTCGGCGTGCCGGTCATCATCGGCAAAAACGGCGTGGAAAAAATCGTCGAGATCACGCTCGACGAGGGCGAGAAGG
>JBJTSG010000290.1:0-3012 GCA_046076505.1 Erythrobacter sp.
CCACGGTGGCGGGCGGCGGCGGCGGCGTCTCCTGCGCGAGCGCGGGGAGCGGGGCGACGGCAGCGAGCAGCGCGGCGAGACAGCGGCGGATCATGCGCGTCTTCTAGCGCATCGCAGCCCCTGCCGCCTAGAACCCCAGCCGCGCTTTCATCGCCTCGCTCAGGAACACCGTGTTGGTGAGCCCCGCCGAGTCGCCGACCAGCCGCCCTCCCGTATAGCCGTAAGCGGTCATCCCGATGCTGGCGAACAGCGCGACGAGCGCGTCCGACGGGTTCTCGACGATGGTGAGCGGCTGGTGGCTGCGAAAAGTCTCCATGCCGCCCTCGACCACGGCGAGTTCAATGCCCTGCACGTCGATCTTCACCACTTCGGGGGCGAGCCCGAAGGAATCGAGCGTCCGCACCGCCACCCGGTTCTCGGCGATGGTCAACCACTCGGGCCGGAAGTTCCAGAACAGCGCGGGGTTGGCGAGGAATTCGGTGATCGAATCCCGTTCGAGCGAGGCAAGCCCGTCGAGCACGGCATGGCGATAGGTGGGGATGTAGAGGGTGAGCTCGCCCGGCGCATCGGCGAGCGCGCAGTGCTCGATGCTGACTTGGCTCCCGCCGTACTGCCGCTTGAGCCCCTCGGCGAGCACCGAGATCGGCTCGAAGCTGACGATCCCGCGCGGGGCGGCGCAGCGGCGGATCGCCTCGATGCTCTGCCCGTAATTGGCCCCGATATCGAGCACCAGCCCTATTTCGCCCATGCGCGACAGCAGCGCGAACTCGGGCTCCATGAGGAGGCCGAAATGGCGGATCAGGCGGTTATAGACGCCGTGCTTGCTCGCCCACAGGCCCGGGACCCGGGTCTGGAGCGAGCGGACGATGGCGCGCATTCGCGTCTCCCCGTCTAGTCGAGATTGGGCCTGAGCCAGCGTTCCGCCTGCTCGACGCTCACCCCGCGCCGGGCGGCATAGTCCTCGAGCTGGTCGTGGCCGATCCGGGCAACGCCGAAATATTCGCTTTCCGGATGGCCGAAGTAGAAGCCGCTTACCGCGGCCGTCGGCCACATGGCGAAGCTTTCGGTGAGGGTCAGCCCGGCGTTCACGGGCGCGTCGAGCAGGTCGAAGAGGATCGGCTTCAGACTGTGGTCGGGGCAGGCGGGATAGCCCGGCGCCGGGCGGATGCCGCGGTATTCCTCCTTGATCATCGCCTCGTTGGTGAGCTGCTCGCCCGGCGCATAGCCCCACAAGGTGGTGCGCACGTGCTGGTGGAGCGCCTCGGCGAAAGCTTCGGCGAAGCGGTCGGCGAGGGCCTTCAGGAGGATGTCCGAATAGTCGTCCTTGTCTGCCTGGAAGCGCGCCGAGTGGCTGTCGATCCCGTGGATGCCGACCGCGAAGCCGCCGATCCAGTCGCCCGCCGGGTCGATGAAGTCGGCAAGGCACATGTTCGCCCTGTCGCGCGATTTCTTGACCTGCTGGCGCAGGAACGGGAGGCGGATGTTCTCCTCGCTCTCGGTGAGGTGGATCGTCACATCGTCCCCGTCGCGCGCGCAGGGCCACAGACCGGCGACGCCCCGGGCGGTGAGCCACTTCTCGGCGATGATCGTGTCGAGCATCGCATTGGCATCGGCGAAGAGCTGGGTCGCGGTCTCGCCGACCACCTCGTCGGTGAGGATCGCGGGGTAGTTGCCGTGGAGTTCCCAGGCGCGGAAGAACGGGGTCCAGTCGATGAAGTCGCGCAGGTGCGCCAGGTCCCAGTCGGGGAAGACGTGGAGACCCGGCTGCTCGGGCGGGGCGGGCTTGTCGGAAAGGAAGGCGTCGTAGAAGTTGGCGCGGGCTTCCTCGATCGGGAGGAGCACGCTGGCCGACTTGCCAGCCCGCGCATCGCGGACATGGGTGTATTCGTCCGCGACCTCGGCGACGTAATCGTCGCGCTGGGTGTCGGAGAGCAGCTTGGAGGCGACGCCCACCGCGCGGCTCGCGTCGAGCACGTGGATCACCGGGCCATCATAGGCCGGGTCGATCTTCAGGGCGGTGTGCACCTTGCTGGTGGTCGCACCGCCGATCAGCAGCGGCATGTTCATCCCGGCACGCTGCATCTCCTCGGCGACCGTGACCATCTCGTCCAGCGAGGGGGTGATGAGGCCCGAGAGCCCGATCATGTCGGCCTTGTTGTCATTCGCGGCGGCAAGGATCGTCGGCCAGGGCACCATCACGCCGAGGTCGATCACCTCGTAGCCGTTGCATTGGAGCACCACGCCGACGATGTTCTTGCCGATGTCGTGGACGTCGCCCTTCACCGTCGCCATGATGATCTTGCCCTTGGCCTTGCGTTCCTCCTCGGGGAGCAAGTCCTTCTCGGCCTCGATGAAGGGGATGAGGTGGGCGACCGCCTTCTTCATGACGCGCGCGGACTTCACCACCTGCGGCAGGAACATCTTGCCGCTGCCGAACAGGTCGCCGACGACGTTCATGCCGTCCATCAGCGGGCCTTCGATGACTTCGATGGGGCGGCCGGCGGACTGGCGGGCCTCCTCGGTGTCCTCGACGATGTGCGCGTCGATACCCTTGACCAGCGCGTGTTCGAGCCGCTTCGCCACCGGCCAGCCGCGCCATTCCTCTGCCTCCTTCTCGGCCTTGGCGTCCTTGCCCTTGAAGCTTTCGGCGAGGGTGATGAGGCGTTCCGTGGCGTCCGGATCGCGGTTGAGAATCACATCCTCGCAGGCCTCGCGCAGGGCCGGGTCGATCTGGTCGTAGACGTCGAGCTGCCCCGCATTGACGATCGCCATGTCGAGGCCCGCCGGGATCGCGTGGTAGAGAAACACCGAATGCATCGCGCGGCGCACCGGCTCGTTGCCGCGGAAGGAGAAGGAGAGGTTCGAGACGCCGCCGGAGACATGCACATGCGGCAGGTCGCGCTTGATCACGCGCGTCGCCTCGATGAAGTCGACGCCGTAATTCTCATGCTCCTCGATGCCCGTCGCCACGGCGAAAATATTGGGATCGAAGATGATGTCCTGCGGCGGAAA
>JBJTSG010000291.1:0-22702 GCA_046076505.1 Erythrobacter sp.
CGCTCGATCCGCCCGCGCGCATTGGCGACCGGCGGCTCGCGGCCGGACTGGCGATAGTCGATGATCCCGGTAAGCCGCCCGCCGAGGCCGAGGTCGGTGCCGGTAAGGTCGAGCAGGCGCAGTGGCATCTGCGACAGCTTCAACTCGACATCGGTGGTGCCGCCGCCGAAGCTGCCCGATGCAATGGCAAAGCCGCTGCCATAGCCGATCTGGGTCGGCGCGAGGGTCCAGCCGCCGCCTTCGCGCGACGTCAGCACCGCGCGGCGCGGCATGGTGATCTCGCCATTGCCGTAGAGCCCGCGGGCGACGGCGCCGATCCGGTCGGGGGCGACGTCGGCGTCGAAATTGACCGCGAGCCGGTCGGCGCGGCTGCCCGCGAGGGTGCCGGTGACCTTGCCGCGCCCGTTGGTGATCGCCGCCTTCGCGGTAAGGCTTGCGACGTTGAGGCCGCCATATTCGAAACCGGCGGCGGCGACGTCGGCATTGACGGTGGTGTTGTCCTCGCCGATGCGGCCGGTCGCGTTGATGTCGGCCCGCGCGATGCTGATGTTGGTGGCGCCGCCGAAGGTCGCGTTCCTTGCGGTGAGGTTGACCGCGAAGCCGGTCGCGTCATTGCCTTGCGGGCGGAAGCCGATCGTGCCGTTGATGCCGCCGCCGGCCAGCCTGAGGTCGCCTGACGGTCCCGCGTCCTCGAGGCGCACTTCACCGGTGACGTTGGTGCGGTAGACCTCGAGCCGGTTGATGGCGATGCGCGTGGGCGCGTTCTCGGGAAGGATCAGCTCGAGCGCGCCGTCGAACGGCCCGAGCAGCGACTGGCCCGCGACGTCGAGCCCGAAGCCCTCCTTGCTCGGCGCGAGCGCCACCCGCACGTCCTTGAGGCCCGCGGCCGGATAGGGATCGGCGAGCACCAGCACCGCGCGCGGGCCGTCGCCGGCGATCTCGGCATCGAAGCGGAACGGCCCGTACTGCGCCTGCCGCCCGCTCCCGGCGAGGACGGTGCGGGTGACGCCGCCGCCGGTGACGACGCGGCTGTCGAGCCGGGCGGTGAGGCGCGGGGCGGTGACGACGGCGTTGCGGAAGACGATCGGCTGGTTCGCGCCGAGGCCGAGCTCGCCCTTGAAGCGGACCTGGTTGCCCGCGAGGTTCTGGATCGTGGCGTTGCCGATCCGGCTGAGGACGCCGGCGAGGTTGGCGCGCAGGCTCCACGGCACGGAAGGCCCGAACTTGGCGAGGATCTTGGCATTGGCGGTGACCTCGCCCGCGCCCTCGACGCGCAACCGGCTCGCCGTGACGGGGCCGGCGACGGCATAGGCGCCCCTGGCGATGTCGCCCTGGAGGCTGAGAGTCGCATCGAGCCCCGGAAAGGTGATCCGCGTGCGGTCCGCGGCGAGCGCCTGGCGGGCGAAATCGTAGGTAAGCAGCCCGGTCGCGCGGCCCTTGACGAGGCGCGGGTCGGCAAGGGCGTTGCCCGTCGTCAGCCGCGCGGCGGTGAGCGCCAGCGGCAGGCTGAGGACGTTGTCCGCATAGCGCGCACTGCCCTCCTGCGTGACACCCGTCGCCGTGATGCCCGGCGCGACGAGGCGGCCGACGGCGAGTTCGTGCTTGATCCCGAGGTCGTCGAAATCGCCGGTGAGATTGGCGGCCGCCCGCGCGTTCTCGAGGCGGAGCGCCGTGCCGAAGAGGTCGGGATTGCGCAAGGCAAGGCGCAGGCGCGCGCCGTCGACGGTGTTGTCGGCGAGGTCGACGACGCCCCCGGCTCGCAGGTCGATGCCGGAGGAGACGGCGGTTGCGCGGCCCTCGACGACGCTGTTGACGAGAGTGAAGGCGGCGGCGAGCGAGGTGGTGTCGCCCAGCGCACGACCGACAAGAGTGTCGCTGCCGAGCCCTGCGCGCAGCTGGCCAAGAACGCCGTACTGGCCGGCATCATTGCTGATCCGGAACGCGGCGACGGGCGGCTCGCCCCCGGCGCCGATCTGCCGCGCGACCATCGCGCCGCGCCACTTGGCCCAGGTGCCATCCCCGACGATGCGCCCGGTGTAGCCTTCCTGGAGGCCGACCAGCCCCGCCAGCACCCCGCCCGCAGGGGCGAGCGCGTTGCCGGCGAGGTCGAAGCGGTCGCCGTCGGGCTCGGCGTCGACCAGCAGCGCGATCCGGTCCTCGGCCCCGAGCCGGGCCTTGGCGTCGATCAGCGCGCGCCCCTGCCGGATATCGATCCGTGCGGTGAGGTCGGCCCGCTCGTCACGCGGGGTGGCGATGCCCTTGGCGATGACGAGGTCGTCGATCACCAGCTTGTCGACGCGGATGTCGAAATCGGGGAGCAGCGGTGCGTCGGGGTCGCCGGGGAGAAGCTCGGGCAAGCGCGTGAGGCGTCCGCGCCGGGCGGTCACCTCGCGGATGTCGAGGCCGCTCCACAGCCAGTTCAGCGGCCGCCAGCCGAGCCGCACCTCGGGGATGGTGAGGAACGCGCCCTTGGGGTCGCTGATCACCACCGTGCGCAGCACCGCCTTGCCGTAGAGGTCGCCCTCGATCCGGCCGACGGTGAACCTCAGCCCGGAGGCGGGCGCGACCGCGGCGATGCGGTCGGCGATGAAGCGCTTGCCGATCGGGGTGGCCAAGAAGAGGCTGGCCAGCAGCAGCGGCGCGATCAGCGCGGCCAGCGCCCAGCTCAGCCGCTTGCCCCACACGCGCACGCGGCTCGAGCGTGCGCGGGCCGGCGCGGCACTCTCCTGCGTCATGCCGGCCCCCTCCTCCGCCATCAGAACGCCTGCCCGAGGCTGACGTAGACGACAACCGGGCTGTCGAATTCGGACCGGTTGAGGGGCGCGGCGACATCGATGCGGATCGGGCCGAAGCTCGTCTTGTACCTGAGACCGACGCCCGCGCCGAAGCGGATCGTGTCGAAGTCGGGGGTGGCGCTGCGCGACACCGTGCCGGCATCGACGAAGGGCACAACCTCGACCGCCCCGCCGAACAGCGGGGTCGGCACCCGTGCCTCCAGCGCGAATTCGACGAGCGAGGCCCCGCCCGTGGGGTTGCCGAAGGCGTCGCGCGGGCCGACGCCCTGGTAGCCGTAGCCGCGCACCGAGGCCCCGCCGCCCGCATAGAGCCGCCGCGAGGGCGCGACCGCGTCGACCCCGGCCCCCTGGATCGTCGCCCCGCGCACCCGCCCGGCCAGCACCACGCCCCCGATCGGCTGGTAGTAGCTCGCATCCGCCTGGGCGCGCAGGTAGAACCTCTGCGTCCCCTGCGAGCGCGAAACCTCCGGTGCGAGGAACAGCGTCGTGCGCCAGCCCTTGCGCGGATCGAGCAGGTTGTCGCTTGCGTCGAGGGTGATGCTGCCGAACAGCCCGCCGACGAGATAGGCGCGGCGCGGCTGCACCGGCACCGGCACGCCGCGCGCGCGGCGATCACGGTTGCGCTCGTCGGCGTAGAGCAGCTCGGCGCCGATCTGCCAGCTCACCGGCTTCTGGAACAGGATGTTCGAGACCTTCTCGAACGAGGTCTTGAAGCCGAAGCCGCGCGAATCCACGGCCAGGGTGTTGATGTCGCTCGCATAGAGATCGGCGGTCAGCACCTGGTCGCGGCCGAGGAAATTGTTGCGGCGGATGCCGACGCTGGCGAGCGCCTCGCGCGTGCCGATGATCCCGCGCAGCCGCAGCGTGCCTTCGGGCGGAAAGAGGTTGCGGTGCTCCCAGCGGCCTTCGAGCTTGAAGCCGTCCTCCGAGCCATAGCCGATCGCACCGGCAATGGTGCGCAAGGGTGCCCGCTCGAGTTCGACGTCGAGTGCCACCTCGCCCGGCTGGTCGCCGACCGGCGCGCGGGTCTCGCGCGGCGTGAGGTTGACTGCCGAGACCAGCCCCGTGGCAAGAATCGCGCGCCTGAGGTCGGTCTCGAGGCTCTGCTGGTAGACCTCTCCGGGCCGGAAACGGGCGATGCGCGCGAGGTGCCTGCTCGAAAGGAAGCGCGGATCGTTGCTGACGACGGGGCCGAAGACGTACTTGCCCTTGGGCTGCACGTCGAGGCTGAGATCGCCCTCCTCGCGGGCGTGGTCGATCAAGAGCTCTGGCTCGCCCATCTCGGCGAAGGGATAGCCGCTCTCGCCGAGCGCGACGCGCAAGGATAGCTCCTGGTCGACGATCCGGTCGGCATAGAGCGGATCGCCCGTCCTGATGCCGAAGACGTTGACGAGGTTGCTTGCATCGGGCTCGCGCAGGGTCGGCAGGGCGCCGAGGTCGATCCGCCCGAAGCGGTAGCGCGGGCCGGGGATGATGTCGAAGCGCACCGAGGGCTCGCGCGAGGCCGCCTCGCCCTCGCCTGCGCTCGCGGTGGCAGCCGGATCGGTGCCGAGCCCCTCGCGCCGCCCGCCGGAGAGCTGGCGCACCACCTCGCCGGCGTAGTAGCCGTAGGTGCGCAGGATATCGCCGAGCAGCTCCTCGTCGGCCCGCGCACGTGCGGCGACCTGCGGCGCGGCGTCGGGGCCGCTCGCGTCCAGCGCGCGCAGCGTCGAGAGATCCCTGAAGCGGTCGACGAATTCGTCCTTCTCCGGAAAGGCTTCGGGCGCCACCGGCAGGGCGAGCACCAGCGTGTTGCCGACGCGCGTCTCGGCGAGTTCGAGCAGCGCGGCGATCACCGGCAGGTCGATTGCAGCGAGCGCCTCGGCCTCGGGATCGGCAGGCAGCGGCTCGGGGGCGGTGAGCGCGAAATCGGCAAAGGCGGCGTCGACGGCCGGGTCGGGTGCGGCGAGCACTCCGGCGATCGCCCCCTCGTCGGGACCCTGAATCGTCACCCCTGCCGCGGCGTTGCCGTTCACCCCTTGCGCAGCCCAGCCTTGTGGGTTGGCGACGGCGCTTTCCGGAATCAGCTCGTCGAGCGAATCCGGGACCGGCAGGAGCTCGGGCGCGGTGCCGAACGGCGCCGCAGCGGCGTCATCGTCGTCGCGCTCGCCGTCGGCCTCGGCTGGCGCCGGGGCGGGCTGTTCGACGCGCGGCGGCGGCGTTGCAGGCATGGCCGGACCATCCGCCTGCGCCGCACAGGCCGGCGAGGCCCAGCCGAGCGCGAGCGCCCCCTGACCCAATCCTGCGGCGATGGCGAGAGCGAGCGTGCGGCGCGCCCGCGCCTCAGCTGGCCGTGAATTTAACAGGCTGGCCATCCTTGCCCCGTGCCGCAACGAGGCCGGCATCGCGCGGCTGGCGCGGAGCCGTGGCCTCCGCGATCAGCCGGTGCTGCTCCTGCGGCTCCATGAGCTGCCAGCCCTCGCGCGTCAGCCGCTCGAGCGGACGGTAGCGAACCTTGTACTGCATGCGTGGGGAGCCCTCGACCCAATACCCGAGATAGACGTAGGGCAATGCCTCAGCCGCCGCACGCCGGATATGATCGAGGATAATAAAGTTGCCGAGCCCTGCCCGGTCCGGGTGATCGGGCTCGTAGAAGGAGTAGATCATCGACAGCCCGTCGCTCTGGCGGTCGGTGAGGCAGGCGCCGACGAGGCGGCCGGGGCGGCCCTGCGCGTCGGGCTCGCGGTATTCTGTGACAACGGTGCTGACCGGGGTGTGCTCGATCATGTCGGCATAGTCGAGCTCGTCCATCGCCGACATGCCGCCGTCGGGGTGGCGCGCGCCAAGGTATCGGGCGAGCAGCGCGAACTGCTCGTCGGTCGCCCAGGGGCGGCATTCGGAAACGATGAGGTCGGCGTTGCGCTTGAGGTCACGCTTCTGCGTCGCCGAGGGGCGGAAACGGCTCGCCACCACGCGCACCGAGACGCAGGCCTGGCAATCGAGGCACGAGGGGCGGTAGGCGACGGTCTGGCTGCGCCGGAACCCGATGCGGCCCAGAGCCTCGTTCAGTTGATCCGCATGGGCGCCCTTCAGTTCGGTGAACACCTTGCGCTCGCTGCGGCCCGGCAGATAGGGACAGGGCGCGGGGCTGGTCACGAAGAACCGGGGGAAGCGGATCGGTGCCGTCACGGGTGGGGCCTATCCTTTGATTGCCTGAATCGGCGGTCAGGAATTCGTTAAGAAAATCTTATGCCCGCACCATCGCTCCGGTAAAAGTCCCTTAACCATGAAAATGTCGCGAAAAGCGCGCAGGACCCCGCGCGCGGCCGGGCAAGCACGTCCGAAACGGTGGAAATCTCGCGATTTCGGCGGGGTGAGCGGCGTCAGCCGAGCTCGACGAGCTGCACCGAATAGCCCTGCGCGCGCAGCCCCTCGACCAGACGGTCGACCTGCTCGGCGTCGCGCGCCTCGCATTCGATGTCGGTGATGAGGCCCTTGGCGGGCAGGGTCGTGAAGATCCGCTGGTGGTAGATCTCGATGATGTTGACGTTGTGCTCGTTGAACAGGCGCATCACCCGGAACAGCGCGCCGGGGCGGTCCTGAAGCGTGACGCGCAGCCGCGCAAGGCGGCCCTGGCGGGCGAGATCGCGCAGCAGCACGTTGGCGAGCAGGCGCGTGTCGATATTGCCGCCGCACAGCACGAGGCCAATCGACTTGCCGGCAAAGCGTGCGGGGTTCCGGAGGACGGCGGCGAGCCCCGCCGCGCCCGCGCCCTCGACCACCGTCTTCTCGATCTGGAGCAGCAGCGCGACCGCCTTCTCGAGCGCCGGCTCGTCGACCAGCAGGATGTCGTCGACCCGCTCGGCGATCACCTTGGCGGTGAAGTCGCCCGGCTGCTTGACGGCGATGCCTTCCGCGAGCGTGTCGCCGCCGCAGGGCAGGTTGGCGCCCTTGATGCGGTCGAACATCGAGGGGAACAGCGCGGCCTGCACGCCGACCACCTCTATTTCGGGGCTCATCGCCTTGGCGACCGTGGACATGCCCGAGATCAGCCCGCCCCCGCCGATCGGCGTGACGAGGCAGTCGAGATCGGGTTTCACGGCGAGCATCTCGAGCGCCACCGTGCCCGCTCCGGCCGCGACGTGCGGATCGTCGAAGGGGTGGACGAAGGTGAGGCCGAGCTCGCCTTCCAGCTTGCGGGCGTGGGCATAGGCCTCGTCGAAGGTCTCGCCCTCGAGCACGACCTTGCCGCCGACGCTCTCGGTCTGCATCACCTTCACCGTCGGCGTGGTGCGCGGCATGACGATGGTGACAGGGACGCCGAGCCGGGTGCCGTGGTAGGAGAGGCCCTGGCTGTGGTTGCCCGCCGAGGCGGCGATGACACCGCGGGCGCGCTGCTCCTCGGTCAGCTGGAGGAGAGCATTCAGCGCCCCGCGCTCCTTGTAAGCGGCGGTGAACTGGAGGTTCTCGAACTTCAGCCAGATGTCCGCGCCGGTGATCTCCGAGAGGGTGATCGAGCGCAGCATCGGCGTGTCGACCACCGCGCCCGCGATACGGGCGGCGGCGGCGCGAACATCCTCAATGGTGAGATCGGCCGGAGAGGCGCTGGCGCCGGTGGGGCGCGCGAAGGCGGGCTGCGTCGACATGGGGGCCGCGGATAGAGCCTCACGCGCGCGAGGGCAATGATGCTTGAGGCAAGGATTTCCTTGGCCCGTGAAAGTTGGCAAGCGGGTGCGAAGGCTCTAGCACGCGCAGGTTCCCGCCAACCCCCGCCCCAAGGACCGCCATGCTTCGCTCAGCCGCCCTCGCTCTTGCCGCACTTGCGCTCTCGGCCCCGGCATTCGCCGACACGCTGGTCGACAATGTCGACGGGGTGACGGTCGGCAAGGATGGCAAGGTGATGCGCTTCACCGGGCTCGTTTTCGACAAGGACGGCAAGGTCACGCAGGTCCTCGCCCGCGGCGACAAGCGGCCCCAGGCCGACTACCGCCTCGACGGCAAGGGGCGCGTCATGGTGCCGGGCATGATCGACGCACATGTTCACGTCATCGGCATGGGCCTTGCCGCGCTGACGCTGGACCTTACCGACACCGCCTCGCTCGAGGATGCGCTGACGAAGATCAAGGCCTTCGCCGAGGCTAATCAGGGGCGTCCGTGGATCATCGGTCGCGGCTGGAACCAGGAGAAGTGGGGCCTCGGGCGCTTCCCGACCGCCGCCGAGCTCGATGCGGTGGTGGCCGACCGCCCGGTGTGGCTCGAGCGGGTCGACGGCCACGCCGCCTGGGGCAACAGCGCCGCGATCCGGGCCGCAGGCGTGACCGCGAAGACCGCCGACCCGGCGGGCGGCAAGATCATCCGTGACGCCAAGGGCGCGCCCGAGGGCGTGTTCGTGGACGGCGCGACGGCGCTCGTCGACAAGGTCGTCCCCCCGCCCCGCCCGCAGGACCGCGATCTCGCGCTGTCGAAGGCGCAGGACGTGCTGCTGGCCAAGGTCGTGACCGCGGTCGCCGACATGGGCACCAGCCCGCGCGACTGGGCGACCTTCCGCCGTGCCGGCGACACCGGGCGGCTGTTCATCCGCATCATGGCCTATGGCGACAGCATCGACACGCTCGAACTGGTCGCCGGCGCCGAGCCGACCGGCTGGCTTTACGACGACCGCCTGAGGATGGGCGGAATCAAGCTCTACCTCGACGGCGCGCTCGGCTCGCGCGGGGCGAACCTCAAGGCGCCCTATGCCGACGACCATAACACCCACGGTCTGCCGCTGCTCTCCCCCTCGCAGCTCCGCAACCTGATGAGCCGCGCGGCGATGAGCGGCTTCCAGACCGCCGTCCACGCGATCGGCGATGCGGCGAATGCCGAGGTGCTGAACGCCATCGACGAGCTTTCCGAAAGCTACACGGGCGACCGCCGCTGGCGGATCGAGCACGCGCAGATCGTCGATCCGATCGACATCGCGCGGCTCGGCACGCACGGCACGATCGCCTCGATGCAGCCGCTCCACCAGACCTCCGACCGGCTGATGGCCGAGGCGCGGCTGGGCAAGGAGCGGCTCGCCGGCGCCTATCCGTGGCGCTCGGTTCTGAAGGCCGGGGGGCGGCTCGCCTTCGGCTCCGACGCGCCCGTCGAGCCCGCCGACCCCTGGGCCGGCATGGCCGCCGCGATCAGCCGCACCGATGCCAAGGGCGAACCTTTCGGCGGCTGGTTCCCCGAACAGACCGTGACCCGCGAACAGGCCTTCGCCGGCTACACCTCGGACGCCGCCTATGCGGGCTTTGCCGAGGGGCGCTTCGGCCGCCTCGTCCCGGGCGAGCGCGCGGACTTCCTGCTCCTCGACCGCGACCCCCTGCTCGCCTCGCCCGAGGACCTGCGCAAGGTAAAGGTGCTCGAGGTGTGGATCGGCGGCAACAGGGTGCGGGGGGAGTAACTCACAATCCCCCGCTCGCCCTCAGCCTGGCGAAGGGCTGCACTTCTCTTCAAGCGGAAAGACGGTGCTTCGACTGGATCGGCACGAACGGTCCCGGGCTCTACTCCGCAGCCGCCCGCTCTGCAGCCAGTTCCGCCTCGCGCGCGGCCTTGTCGGCGGCAACCGCCTTCTCCTGAAGGCGCATCAGGAACAGCGAGGCCTCGAACAGCAGCAGCAGCGGCACCGCAAGGATGATCTGCGAGCCCGGATCGGGCGGGGTCACGATCGCCGCGATGATGAAGATGCCGACGATCACGTAGCGCCGCGCCGCGATCATCTGCTCACGCGTCACGATGCCTGCGCGGTGGAGGAGGAGGAGCAGGACCGGCAGCAGGAAGGTCACCCCGAAGCCGAGGATGAACTGCATCACGAGATTGAGGTATTCCCCCGCGCTCGGGAGGGCCTGGACCTTCAGTCCCCCCGCCTCGCCCCCGAAGCCGAGGAAGAAGCGGAAGGCGGTCGGCATGACGAGGAAGTAGGCGAGCGAGGCCCCCGCGGTGAACAGCACCGGGGTGGCGAACAGGAACGGCAGGAAGGCTTTCTTCTCGCGCGCGTAGAGGCCGGGCGCGACGAAGGCCCACATCTGGTTGGCGATGATCGGGAAACTGAGCGCGAAGCCGGCGAACAGCGCGACCTTCAACTCGACGAAGAACACTTCGGGAAGCTGGGTGAAGATCAATTGCCCCTCGCCCTCGGGGAAGGCCATCTTCAGCGGGCGGACCAGGAGGCCGAGGATGTCGTCGGCGAAGAACAGGCAGATCCCGAAGCCCACGCCCAGCGCCAGCAGCGCGCGCACGATGCGGGTGCGCAGCTCGATCAGGTGATCGAGGAGAGGCTGCCGCGTCTCGTCGAGGTCCTTGATCTCAAACATCGGCGGCGCCCTTGGGTGCGGCGTCAGCCACCGGCACCTGCGCAAGCGGTTCGGCGGGGGCCACGTCGGCCGGCGGCGGCCCGGTCATCACCGGCGCGCCCGCCTCGGCCTCGGTCAGGGCAGCGGAGCGGCGCATGATCTCCTCGTTCTGCGCCTTCCACTTCTTCTCCATCTCCTCGAGCTCGGCCTCGCGGACCATCGCGTCGATGCCGGAGCGGAAATGGGCCGAGATGCGCCGCATCTTGCCGATCCAGCGGCCGGCGGTGCGCATCGCGAGCGGCAGGTCCTTCGGGCCGATCACCACGACCGCGACGATCACGATGACCATCAGCTCTCCGGCGCCGACGTCGAACATGGTGAGTGCCCTGCCTCAGGCCCGAGCGCGGATCAGGCGCCGGTGGTGTCGGTCTTCTCGGCCGGAGCCGGGGCCGGTGCCGGTGCCGGGGTCACCACCGGGGCTTCGACCGGGGCCGGGGCCTCGATGCGCGCCGAGGGCTTGGTGACGCTCTCGTCGGTTTCGTTGAGGCCCTTCTTGAAGCTCGAGATGCCCTTGCCGAAGTCGCCCATCATCTCCGAGATGCGGCCGCGTCCGAACAGCAGCATGACGATCAGCAGAACGATGATCCAGTGCCAGATCGATCCGATACCCATTGTCTCAAACTCCGATAAGCGCGTCGCGGCTAGCAGGGGGCGCATGGCGGCCGCGTGAACCGGCGCGCCATAGCCGGTCATTTAGGGCAAGGCGCGCCCAAATGCGAGTCAGTCCGCCAGATTCTCGTCGTCGGTCGCGGCGTCGTCGGCAGCCTCGTCCTCGTCCGGCTCGAAGCGCATCTGCGCCTCCATCGCCTCGTCGACCGGATCGAGGAGGCCGGCGGCGCGCAGTTCCTCGATGCCGGGGAGGTCGCGGCGCGATGCGAGGCCGAAATGGTCAAGGAAGGCGGGCGTCGTTGCATAGATCACCGGGCGGCCCGGCACCTCGCGGCGGCCGGCGGGCTTCACCCAGCCTGCTTCCATCAGCACGTCGAGGGTGCCTGCGCTGGTCTGCACGCCGCGGATCGACTCGATCTCGGCGCGGCTGACCGGCTCGTGATAGGCGATAATCGCGAGTACCTCGGTCGCGGCGCGGGAGAGGCGGCGCACCTGCTCCTTCTCGCGGCGCAGCAGGTGAGCCAGATCGGGCGCGGTCTCGAAGTGCCAGCGCCCGCCGCGCTCGACGAGGTGGACGCCGCGATTGGAGTAGGCCGCTTCGAGGAGGGCCAGCGCCGCGCGCACCTTGCCCAATTCGAGCCCGCCGAGGTAGGCGGAAAGCGCCTCGAGGGAGAGCGGCTCCTCGGCCGCGAACAGCGTCGCCTCGACTGCGCGCTCGAGCGTGCCGGGCTCCTCGTCGTTCACGCCGCCGCGTCCTTGAGGCGCCGGATGCGCAAGGGCGCAAAGGCGCCGTCCTGCTCGAGCTCGGCCGTGCCGCGCTTGGTGAGTTCGAGCGCGGCGACGAAGGAGGAGGCCAGCGCCGAGCGCCGGAGCGCGGGCGAGGCGTGGGGCGGCAGGAAATCGCGGATCTCCATCCACTCGAGCGTCACGCCGAGCATCGCCGCAACGCGCTCCAAGGCGCTGTCGAGCGTCATCACCGGGCGATTGGCGACGTGGTAGATGCGCGGAGCGGTGCGCGCCTTGACCTGTCCATAGGCCTGGATGAGGCTGAACAGGTCCGATCGCCACACCGTCTTGCGGTCGGTGCGCAGGCCCTCGGTGCTGCCGCGCAGGAACACGTCGCGCCCGATCCGGTCGCGGCCCATCAGGCGGGCGGCAGCCTCGCGCATCGCGCCGAGGCGCTGGAGGCGCAATTGCAGGCGCAGCGCGAGCTCCTCGGGGCTCGGGTCCTCCTGCTCGGCCTTGGGCAGCAGCATCGCCGACTTGAGGTAAGCGAGCCAGGCGGCCATCACCAGGTAGTCGGCGGCCACCTCCAGCTTCAGCGAACCGGCGCGCTCGATATATTCGAGATACTGGTCGACCAGCGCAAGGATCGAGATCTGCCGCAGGTCCACCTTCTGCCGCCGCGCGAGATCGAGCAGCAGGTCGAGCGGCCCTTCCCACGCGCCGAGTTCGAGGTAGAGCGCGTCGGCCTCGCCCCGCGCCGCGGGCTCGACCGGGAACATGAAGGGCTGCTCGGGCGCGTTCATGCGGCGAGCGCCAGCAGGGCGTCGCGCTTGGCGAGAAGCTCGTGGTGCTCCGGCGCGAGGGTTTTGGCGATGCGGGTCGGGGCGAGCGCCCGGTCGAGGCGTGCGGCGGTGGCCTCGGACATCACCGGCAGGACCTCGCAGATGCCGATCATGTCGGGCATTTTCGCCCAGCAATTGAGCACGATGTCGCAGCCGGCCGCATGCGCGCGCGCGGCGCGTTCGGGAATCGTGCCGCCCAGTGCCTCCATGTCGATGTCGTCGGTGAGCAGCAGGCCCTCGAAGCCGATCGCCCCGCGGATCACGTCGCGGATGATGGTGGGCGAGAGCGTCGCGGGGTTCTCCTCGTCCCAGGCAGTGAACAGGAGGTGCCCGGTCATGCCGATAAGCGCTTGATTCAACGTCTTGAACGGCGCGAGGTCGGCTTGCAGCTCGGCCGCGGTGGCGGTGACGGTCGGCATCGCCTTGTGGGTGTCGACGTCGGTGCGACCGTGGCCGGGCATGTGCTTGATGCACCCGGTCACGCCGCCTGACGCGAGGCCTTCGAGGATCGCGCGGCCGAGCGCCGCCACCTGCATCGGGTCCTCGCCGAGCGCGCGGTCGCCGATCACGTCGTGTGCGCCGGGAACCCGGAGGTCGAGCGGGGGGTGGTAGTCGACGGTGATGCCCATCGCGCACAGCTCCAGCGCCATCGCATGGGCGCCCGCCCGCGCCGCCTCGATCGCGCTGACGGGGGCGATTTTGTAGAGCAGATCAAAGGCTTGACCCGCAGGATAGGGCGACCAGCCGGGTGGCCGCAGCCGCGCCACGCGGCCGCCTTCCTGATCAATCGAGACCAGCAGGCGCTCCCGCCCGTGGATGCTGCGCAGATCGTCGGTCAGTGCCCGGAGCTGCTCCGGTTCGACGCAGTTGCGGCCGAACAGGATGTAGCCTGCGGGATCGCAATCGCGGAAAAAGGCGCGCTCGTCTGCGGTGAGGACGGGGCCGGAAAGACCGAAAATCGCCGGAATCATGGGGCCAAGGTCGCACCTCAAGGGGGTGCTATCAAGGGGTGGAGGGGGTCTCGAGCGGGGATAAGACCCCCTTTGCCCAGCCTTCGGGCACCCTCACTTCACCTGGCAGTCGACCCCGTCGGCTTTCAGCGCGGCGCACAGGCGGTCGGCCTCGGTGCGACTGCCGGCGACCGCCTGCAAGCGGTAGACCGTGCCGATATCGACCTTGCCCTCGACGATGCGGTACTTGACGCCCGACAGCTTGTCGGTGCGGCGGGAAATGTCGCTCCAGCCCTTCTCGGCGCGGGCGCGGGTGCCGTAGGCGGCGAGCTGGACGCCGACCCCGCCGGAGGCGGCGGCCTGTTCGGGCGTGGTGACGGGGACGATCTTGCTGCCGGCGGGCGCGGGCGATGCCGTCGCGGCGGGGGCGGGCCTGGCCGGATCGCCGGCGACGATCGTCGAGCCGGCGGCAGCGCCGGGCAGCGGCGGGGTCTGGGCAACGACCGCGGGCCGCGAGCCGCCCTCGCCCACCACGGGCGCGACGTTGCCGGTGCCGGCGAACTGCTTGCCGCCCGGATCGTCGGGGCGCAGCTTCGCCGGCCCCTCGGGCGCGGCGATCACGCTGCCGTCGGGCACGGCCTCGCTCGGCGCGACGCGGTTGGTGAGGAACCACCACCCCCCGACCAGCGCCGCGAGCAGGCCCGCCGCGCCGCCGAGGAAGCCCGCGATCTGCCAGCCGTCGATCGTCCCGGCGTCCTCGTCCTCCTCGTCGGATTCGAGCCACGGCAGGCTGTCGGTGTCGGCGAGGTCGAGCTCGCCGTCATCGTCGCGCAGTTCCTCGTATTCCGCCTCGATCATCGCCTGCCCTTCGTGTGCCGGGTGTCCCCTGCCTCACATGCTCTCGACCGCCTCGACGCCGAGCACGCCGAGACCGCCCCGGATCACTTGCCCGATCGCGGCTGCAAGGAAAAGCCTCGCCGCGGTGAGCGCAGGGTCCTGTTCCACGATGAAGCGCTTTTCCGGGCGGTCGTTACCGAGGTTCCAGTAGGAATGGAGGTCGCTCGCCAGGTCGTTGAGATAGAAGGCGACCCGGTGCGGCTCGCGCGCCCGGGCGGCAAGCTCGATCTCGCGCGGGAACTGGGCCGTGCGCGCGACGAGCGCCAGCTCCTCGGCCCCGAGCCGGTCCAGCGCCGCTTCCGAGGGCACGATCCCGAGGTCGGCAGCCTTCCGCAGCGTCGAGCGGATACGGGCGTGGGCATATTGCACATAGAAGACCGGGTTGTCCTTCGAGGCCTCGACCACCTTGTCGAAGTCGAAATCCATCTGCGCGTCGGGCTTCCTCGTCAGCATGGTGAAACGCACCACGTCCTTGCCGACCATCTCGACGACATCGGCGAGGGTGACGAAGTTGCCCGCGCGCTTCGACATCTTGAACGGCTGGCCGCCCTTCATCAGCTGCACCATCTGGACGAGCTTGACCTCGAAGGGTTTTGGAGATGCGCCGTCCGCACTGGTCAGGGCCGCCACAGCCGCCTTGATCCGCTTGACCGTCCCTGCATGGTCCGCGCCCCAGATGTCGACGAGTGCGTCAGCCGTCTGCGCCTTCTGGAAGTGGTAGGCGAGGTCCGCGCCGAAATAGGTCCACGCCCCGTTCGACTTCTTGATCGGGCGGTCCTGATCGTCCCCGAACTTCGTCGAGCGGAACAGCGGGAGCGAGACCGGCTCCCAGTCCTCGGGCGGAGCCTTGCCCTTGGGGGCCTCGAGCACGCCGTCATAGACGAGATCGTGCGCGCGCAGCCAGGCTTCAGCCGCATCGACCTTGCCCGAGGCCTGAAGCTCGGCCTCCGAGGAAAACAGGTCATGCCGGATGCCGAGCGTGGCGAGATCCGCGCGGATCATGTCCATCATCGCCGCGACCGCGCGGGTGCGGAACAGGATCAGCCAGTCGGCCTCGGGCGCGGCGGCATACTGCTCACCGAATTCGGCGGCGAGCGCCTGCCCGACCGGCACAAGATAATCGCCGGGATAGAGACCTTCAGGGATCGCGATCTCTTCGCCCAGCGCCTCGCGATACCGCAGGTGCACCGAGCGGGCGAGGACATCGACCTGTGCGCCCGCGTCGTTGACGTAGTATTCGCGGGTGACCTTGTGGCCGGCGAATTCGAGCAGCGAGGACAGCGCATCGCCCACCACCGCGCCGCGGCAGTGCCCCATGTGCATCGGCCCGGTGGGGTTCGCCGAGACATATTCGACGTTGACCCGCGTGCCGCCGCCCATGTTCGAGCGGCCGTAGTCGGGCCCAAGCTGATGGATGGCCTTGAGTTCCTCAAGCCACGCCTCAGGCGCGAGCCGCAGGTTGATGAAGCCGGGGCCGGCGATCTCGGCGCTGACGATGCCGGGCCGTGCGGCGAGCTTGCCGGTGATCGCCTCGGCGAGCGCACGCGGGTTGAGCCCGGCGGGCTTGGCGAGGACCATCGCGGCATTGGTCGCAAGGTCGCCGTGCGTGGGATCGCGCGGGGGTTCGAGCGTCACGTTGGCGAAGGACGTGCCGTCGGGCAGCGTGCCTTCGCCGACCAGCTCTGTCAGCACCTGTTCGATCAGCGCCGCGTGGGCGGCATAGAGGGTCTTGGGTTCGGTCATGTTCGTATCTCGCGTGTGGCGCGTGTTCTCGCGCGTGCAAAGAAGGAAGCCGGGCCCCGGGTCAAGTCCGGGGCGACGTGGAGGAGAAGGACCAGAAGCGAAGCAAGCGTGTAGCGATGCCCGGCGCCGCAGGCGCCGCAAGGCCGAACGGCCGCCCGCAGGCGATCCGGTCCGCGAGGACCTGAGGCTCGCCGAGGACGGGGGCGCGGCGGCGCCCCCGCAGCGTCAACGCGTAGCGTTGTAACGCAATTGCTCCTCGGTCAGCTGGAAGCCGACCAACATCTCGAAGCGGGTGCGGGCGATCGCGGCCTTCACCTCGGGTTCGGCGAGCGGGTCGATCGCCGCTTCCTCGTCCCCGGCGCGTCGTCGCTTGGTGATGCGCTGGCGGATGTCATCGGGAAGTGCGGCAGCGGCGCGGTCGACGAAGCTCGAGGCCTTGGCGGTGGCGCTGGCGCGCTCCTGCCCGTCGGCGAAGCTCAAGGTGACGGTGCCGACCCGCTTCGAGACGACCGCGTTGCCGGCCTGGACGACGGTAACGAAGTAGGGAAGCTGCACGGTCCGGCTCCCCCGCACATCGGTGCGGCGGGCGTTCACGGTGAAATCGGCTTCGGTGTAGACCTTGTCGCCCTGGTCGTTGCAGGTCGAGCGCAAGTTGGTCATCGTCGCGCTCACGTCGAGCCCGGCGACGGTCTGGTCGCCGCCCCGGAAGGTGGTGACGTCGCCGGTGTAGTCGGGGATGCCAACCGCCGGGCAGACGCTCAGCACGCTGGTGATGCCGACGCCCTCGTCGATCACCAGCTCGCCGTTCTTGGCGCAGGCCGAGAGCGCTCCCAGCGCGGCAAGGGCAATCAGGGCGTGTGCGCGATGCGTCATTGTGGAGCCGTCCTCGTCGATCCGATCCCGTGCGCCCTAGCCGGGCCTCTCGCAAAACGCTAGAGGGGGGGACATGAACGCGCCCTTTCAAACGTCCGAGGCTCCGGCTGCGGCCGAGCTCCCGCCCCTCAACCTGCTGATCGCCGCCCCGCGCGGCTTCTGCGCCGGCGTCGACCGCGCGATCGAGATCGTCGAACGCGCGCTCGAACGCTACGGCCGGCCGGTCTATGTCCGCCACGAGATCGTCCACAACAAATACGTGGTCGAGCAGCTGAAGGCCAAGGGCGCGATCTTCGTCGAGGAACTCGACGAGGTGCCCGACGATGCGCCGGTGGTGTTCAGCGCCCACGGCGTGCCCAAGGCGGTCCCGGCCGAGGCGCGGCGCCGCAAGCTCCTCTATGTCGACGCCACCTGCCCGCTGTTCAGCAAGGTCCACCGCCAGGCCGAACGCCAGATCGAGAAGGGCCGGCACATCATCTTCATCGGCCACGAGGGCCACCCCGAGGTAATCGGCACGATGGGCCAGGTCGAGCCGGGGCAGATGACCCTCGTCGAGACCATCGAGGACGTCGAGAAGCTGCCCTTCGATCCGGACGAGGAGCTCGCCTACCTCACCCAGACCACCCTGTCGGTCGACGACACGCGCGAGGTGATCGAGGCGCTCGAGTGGCGCTATCCGAACATCAGCGGGCCGCGCGCCGAGGACATCTGCTACGCGACCAGCAACCGCCAGGCGGCGGTCAAGGAGCTCGCCCACGACTGCGACCTGGTGCTGGTGATCGGCGCGCCCAATTCGTCGAACTCGCTGCGCCTCGTCGAGGTGTCGGAGCGGCTGGGGACGCCCGCCAAGCTGATCCAGCGCGCCTCGGAAATCGACTTCACCTGGCTCGAGGGGGTCACGACGCTCGGCCTCACCGCCGGCGCCTCGGCGCCCGAGGTGCTGGTGCGCGAGGTGGTGGCCGAGCTTGCCAAGCGGCACAGGATCACCGAGCGCGAGATCACCGCGACGGTCGAGAAGATGATCTTCAAGCTCCCCCGCCAGCTGACCGAGTAGGCGCACGCAGGGGGCGGCGCGATGGCGGTCTACACCCACCTCGGGGCCGAGGAGCTTGCCCGGCTGATCGGCGAATATGATGTCGGAGAGCTGGTCTCGGCCAAGGGGATCGCGGAAGGGGTCTCCAATTCCAACTGGCTGGTCGAGACGACCGGCAGCCCCGCGAGCGGCACCCGCTTCATCCTGACGCTCTACGAGCGGCGGATCGACTATGCGGACCTGCCCTATTTCCTCGGCCTGCTCGACCACCTCGCCGCGCGCGCCTGCCCGGTGCCGCGCACCATGCACGACCGCCAGGGCGCCTCGTGGCGGATGGTCGAGGGCAAGGCGGCGGCGCTGATCGAATTCCTGCCCGGCGTCTCGCCGACCCGGCCCACCACGGGGCAGGCCCGCAGCGTCGGGGCGGTGCTGGCGCAGCTCCACCTGGCGGGCGCGGACTTCGCGATGACCCGCGCCAACGCGATGGACTTCGCCGCCACCGCCGCAATCCTCGAAACCTGCGGCGCGCATCGCCTCGCGACCATCGACGCAGGCCTGCCCACGATGCTCGGCCCTGCCCGCGCCGCCGCGGCGCTCGACCTTTCCGCCCTGCCGCGCTCGCAGACCCACACCGATCTCTTCCCCGACAACGTGCTGATGCTGGGCGACCGGGTGACGGGGCTCATCGACTTCTACTTCGCCTGCACCGGCCCGATGGTGCTCGACCTCGCGGTGACCCACGCCGCGTGGTGCTTCGACACCGACAGCGCCTACCGCCCGGACTGCGGCGCGGCGCTGATCGAGGGCTACCAGTCGGTGCGCCGTCTCTCGCCGGACGAACGCGCACTGTTCGCCGAGGTCGCCAAGGGCGCCGCCTTGCGCTTCGTCGCCTCCCGCGCCGAGGACTGGCTCGACACCCCCGACGATGCGCTCGTCACCCGCAAGGACCCGATGCAGTTCGCCCGCCGCTGGCAGTTTTACCACGACCACGGCGCGGCCCTGCTTGCCGGATGAGGCGCCGCCCGCCAAAGCCGCCGCGATGAGACAGGTCGACATCTTCACCGACGGCGCGTGCAAGGGCAATCCGGGCCCGGGCGGCTGGGCCGCGATCCTCAGGAGCGGCGCGCACGAGAAGGAACTCGTCGGCGGGAGCCCGCGCACCACCAACAACCGCATGGAGATGACCGCGGTGCTGCGCGGCCTCGCGGCGCTCAAGGAGCCCTGCGCGGTGACGGTCCATACCGACAGCAGCTATGTCATCGACGGCATGACCAAGTGGATCTTCGGCTGGCAGAAGAAGGGCTGGGTCAACGCGGCGAAGAAGCCGGTGGTGAACGAGGACCTGTGGCGCGAGCTGATCGCCGCCGCCCGGCCTCACAAAATCGCCTTGGAATGGGTCAAGGGCCACTCCGGCCACCCCGAGAACGAACGCGCCGACGCGCTCGCCAGCGAGGAGGCGGTCCGTCAGGCCGACCCGCGGTCAGCCTTCGGGCACTAGATCCGGGTCGTCATTGCGAACCAAGCGAAGCAATCCATGGCCGGACCGGTCCGCACTCGGCGCGGTTCGGCCATGGATTGCTTCGTCGCCTGCGGCTCCTCGCAATGCCGAGGGTGCTGAACTCAGCTGTTGTCGACGACCTCGGCGGCGGGGCCGTTCTTCTTGATCGATTCGATGGCGTTCTGCGCGCTCGCCTTGCTGGCGTAGCCTTCGGTCGAGAACATCGTTTCCGAGTTGTACTTGAACCGCACGCGGTATTCGCCGGCCTTGTCCTTGTAGATCTCGAAATGGTGCGCCATTCTGGAATCTCCCCTTACCGTTAATGCAGATTAGGAAGTTGGCAGATAAGCGACCTCTTGCCTAGCCGGAATGCTCCGCCTGAGCCGCCGCCAAGCGCGCCGGGGCGTAGGCGGCAGGATCGATCCCCGCGGTGAGCGCGTCGGCACCAAGGCCGAGCAACCCCTGCGCGGCAAGGCGCGCAGCCGCCGGCGCGGTCTGGATGCCGAACCCGCCCTGGCCCGCGAACCAGACGAAGGCGGGCTCCTCCTGGTCTGCGCCATAGACCGGCAGCCGGTCGGGCGCGAAGCTCCGCAGGCCCGCCCAGCGATGCTCGACCGCGAGGATGCGCCAGTCGGTCGCCTGCTGGAACCGGTCGATGGCGAGCGCGACGTCGATCTCCTCGGGCGCGGCGTCGCAGGGGTCGCAAGGGATCTCGTCGTGGGGAGAAAGCCACAGCCGCCCGGCATCGGGCTTGAAGTAGAAGCCGCCGTTGATGTCGAGCACCAGCGGGAGGTCGGCGGGGGCTTGCGGTTCGACGCGCAGCACCGCGACGGTGCGGCGCAGAGGGGCGATCCCCACGGGGCGCACCCCGGCGAGGCGCGCGACCGTGTCCGCCCAGGCGCCGGCGGCGTTGACGAGCCGGGCAGCGCGGAAGGTCTCGCCCCGCGCGGTGGTGATCGTCCAGGCGCCGGCCTCGCGCGCCAGCCCGGCGACGCGGGCGCGGCAGGCGAGCACTACCCCGCCCCGGCGGGCGGCGGCGAGGTAATGCTGGTGCAGGCCGGCAACGTCGATGTCCGCGCAGGCCGGTTCGTGGATCGCGTCGCACCACGCTCCGCGCATCGTCGGCACCCGCGCGGCGAGGCCCTCGCGCCCGAGCCGCTCGATGGTGACGCCGGTGCCCGCGAAGGTTGCGACGAAATCGTCCATTGCCGCGCGGTCCTCGGCGCGGCAGACATAAAGCGCGCCGCGCGGCGACAGGAATCCGTGCTCGCGCAGGTAGAGTCCCGAGGCGAGCGTCAGCGGGACCACGCCGGGGCCACCGTAGCACTCCTCCCAGAACGCCGCCGAACGCCCGGTGGCGTGGTAGCCGGGCGCGTCCTCGGCCTCGAGGAGAAGGACCGAGGCATGCGGGGCAAGCTCGGCGGCGATGCTCGCGCCCGCCATGCCGGCACCGATCACGGCGATGTCATGGATCATCTTGGCGGCGCGGTCCGGTCCAGGAACTCCGCGATCCGCGCCATGATCGGCGTGCGCACCGCGTCGATCTCGCGCAGCACCTCGTGCGCGGCCTCGTCGCCCAATGCGACGAGCTCGCCCCTCGGCAGGCGGCGCGCGGCGGCGACGTTGGCGGGGTGGCTGACGAGCTTGTCGGCGCTGGTCGAGACAATCAGTACCGGCACGCTCACCGATTCGAGCGCACCGGGCGCCTCGAGCGTCGTCCACGAGGCATAGGCGCGCTCGACCCAGCGCCAGCTGCCCGGCCCCATGACGAGCTCGGGGCGGTGGTCGCGCCACCACTGTTCGTCGGCATAGCGGTCGCGGTCGTGGGTGAGCAGGCCCGCGCGTGCGGCGGGGATCTCGCCCGGCTTCTCGCTCCACTTCCACGCCGGGCGCGCAGGATCGCCGACCGAGCACATCAGTCGCGCCGCCCCGTGGAGCAGGCCGAGCGGGAGCGGCGGGCCGTTGACGCCCGTCATCGGCGCGCTGAGCACGACCGCGTCGGGGGCGATGCGCCTCTCAACCAGCGCGCGCAACACAAGGTGCCCGCCCATCGAATGGGCAGCGATCACGTGCGGGCCCGGCGTCTCGGCGACCCACAGCGCCCAGAGCCGCGCGAGATCGTCGATCCAGATGGAGAAATCCTCGACGTGCCCCGTCACCGCGTCCTTGCCGAGCCGGCCCGAGCCCGCCTGCCCGCGCCAGTCCGAGGCGGTCACCCGCCAGCCGGCGCGGTGCCATTCCTCGAGCGTCTCGAGATATTTCTCGTAGAAGTCGCCGCGCCCAGGGAGGAACAGGATCGCGCCGCGCGGGGAGGCCGCACCCGGCCAGTCGATGCGGCGCACCACGTGCCCGTCGCCGGCCGCCCAGGTGCTCTCGCGCGCCTCTGCGGGAATCGCCCGGCGGTCGATAAGGGCATTTACCAAGGTGGTCATCCGGCCCTCCCCCGGCCCGCCCTTCGCAAGCCAAAGATCGTGGTTACTATTTGGTAAGTCATGATCTGTACGAGTGTCCCAATCAAGGACGGCCGCCCAATCCCGCGCGGCCTTGCCGGGGGCACGAGTTCGATGAGTTCCATTTCCTACGGTCTGCTGATCGCCTTGGCAATCGCGCTGCTGGTGGCCGCGTTCACCGACTTGCGGCGCCGCCAGATCGACAATTGGCTGAACCTCGCGATCGCGCTGGGCGCGCCGGTGTTCTGGTGGTCGCAGGGCCTCGCGCTGTGGCCCGACGTCGCGCTCCAGCTGGGGGTCGCGGTCGGGGCCTTCGCGGTGTTTGCCGCGCTGTTCGCCTTCAAGGTGATGGGCGGCGGCGACGTCAAGCTGCTGACGGCGCTCGCGCTGTGGATCCCGTTCTACGAGTACATGCAACTCCTGCTGATCATGTCGATCGCAGGCGGCGTGCTGACCATGGCCGCGGTGTTCTGGCACACCGCCCGCCACCAGAAGGACCGGATCGCCATTCCCTACGGCGTGGCGATCGCTTTCGGGGCGCTGTGGACGCTCGCGATCAACTATCTGCCGGCCGGCGCAAGCGTCATCCCGGCCGCATAACCCGATCTTAACCGTTCAAGCCTTACGCCACGCAACCATACTCGCCCGCTAACCATCTGAGGGCCTTTACGAGGGGGCATACTGCGCCATGGATAGGAAGAAACTGGTTCTGCTGCTCGGAGCGCTGGTCATCGCGATCGGCACGGCAATCGCCGCGCGCAGCATGTTCGCCGGAGGCCCCAGCGCCCCTCAGAGTCGGTTTCGAAAGTCATTCAGAGCGTGCCAATCGGCGGATCATGAGCATGGCGGCGGCGGCGTAGAGGAAGGCTGCGGCGGATTTGAGGGTGGCTTCGACGTCCTTGGCGAGGCGCCGGTTTCGGTTGATCCA
>JBJTSG010000292.1:0-9384 GCA_046076505.1 Erythrobacter sp.
ATCGACCTGCGCGCGGGCGAGCACTTCGGCCTCGAGCCGCGCCTGCTCGGCGGCAGCGGCTTCCTCCGCCTTGCGTCGGGCCTGCTCCTCAGCCGCCCGACGCGCGGCCTCCTCCGCGGCGAGACGGGCAGATTCGGCGGCAGCGGCCTCCTCCGCCTCGCGCCGGGCCTGTTCTTCCGCAGCCTTGCGCGCAGCTTCCTCGGCCTCACAGCGGGCGCGTTCCTCGGCCTCGGCCTTGGCCCGCGCTTCGGCTTCGGCGCGGGCGCGCGCTTCGGCTTCCGCCTTGGCGCGCTTCTCGGCTTCGATCCGCGCCTTCTCCTCCGCCTCGCGGCGGGCCTTCTCCTCGGCCTCGCGCCGCGCCTTTTCCTCGGCTTCGCGGCGGGCCTTCGCCTCGGCCACCCGGCGCGCCTTTTCGGCCGCCTCGGCTTCCGCCTTGGCTCTGGCTTCGGCCTCCCGACGCGCCTTCGCCTCAGCAGCAGCCCTGGCGCGCGCCTCGGCTTCGGCCTGGGCCTTCGCGCGGGCTTCGGCTTCGGCACGTTCGCGGGCTTCGGCCTCGGCCTTGCGGCGGGATTCCTCCTCGGCTCGGGCCTTGGCCTCGGCTTCCGCCTTGGCGCGGGCCCTCGCCTCGGCTTCGGCGAGCTTTCGCGCGCGGGCCTCGGCGGCAGCTTTCTCGCGCGCCTCGCGTTCGACCCTCGCACGCGTCTCGGCCTCGGCCTGTTCGCGCTCGCGGGCTTCCTTGAGCAGACGGGCGCGCTCGGCCGCTTCGGCCTTGGCGCGGGCGAGTTCCTCGGCCTTGGCGATCGCCGCCGCCTCCGCCCGGGCACGCGCTTCGGCACGGGCCTGCTCGCGCGCGGCAGCCTCCGCCGCGTCACGCGCCTGCGCCTGCGTGCGGACGCGCGCGTCGGCCGATGCGCGTGGCCCCGCGTCCTCCTCGGGCTCAATCAGCCGGAGCTTGCTGCGCCAGACCCCCGGCGCTTCGCCGCTCAGGCCGGTGTCGCCGTGCCCGCAGCCAGCGGCTTCTTCCGCAGCGCGGAGATCACGACAATCAATCCAGTCAGGATAAGCGGTATGGTCAGCCATTGGCCCATCGATAGCCCGGTGCGGGCGGCAAAGTCAGCCAGTTGTTGGTCCGGCTGGCGGAAAAACTCATTGACGAAGCGGGCGATCCCCATGCCGGTGGTGAACACCCCGGCGAGCAGGCCCGGGCGGTAGCGCGCGCGGGTCTTCCAGAACAGCAGCAGCATGATGACGAGCATCGTCAGGCCCTCGAGCCCGGCCTGGTAGAGCTGGCTCGGATGGCGCGGGATGTCGCCGCCGCCGGGGAACACCATCGCCCAGGGCACGTCGGTCGGCCCCCGGCCCCACAGCTCGCCGTTGATGAAGTTCGCAAGCCTGCCGAGCAGCATCCCCATCGGCACCCCGACGCTGACGTAGTCGACGACGCGAATGAAGTTCAATTTGTCGCGCCACGCCACCCACGCCATTGCGACGGTGACGCCGATCAAGCCGCCGTGGAAGCTCATCCCCCCGTCCCACAGGCGCAGCAGCTTCCACGAGACGAAACCCTCGCCCGAGAAGTCGGTGAAGGCCGAAGGGATGCCGGTCTCGCCCCCGGTGTAGAACAGGGCGTATCCCAGCCGCCCGCCGAGAATCACCCCGAGCGTGCAGTAGAAGAACAGGTCGTCGGCATGGCGCTGCGCCATCGGTGCGCCGGGCTGCTTCAAGGCCACCGAGGTGTGCCAATAGGCGAAGATCACGCCCAGCAGGTAGGCGAGCGAGTAGAAGCGCAGGGTGAAGAAGCCCAGTTCGATGCCGGGCTTCAGCCCCAGGTCGGTCCAGTAGATGGGATCGGCGGCGCCGCTCGCGGCAAGTAGTGACAGCACGGGGCGAACCTCTTATTGCAATGATATGCCGTATCGGCGGGCCCGACACAGGGCCCCGGTCGCGCTGGCGCTTCTGGCACAGCATCCGGGGCAGGGGAAGGGGCACGGCCTGCCAGCGTGCAATGGGACAGGCGATCCGGACACCGGGCGCTGCAACACGACGAGAGAGGAAGCCACCGCATGCCCACCCAGCTGGACAATGCGCTCGAGAGCATCATGGCCGCGCTGACCGCCGACGGCCAGCCCTTCGCCACCGTGCCCTTCGAGCGCGACGGGATCACCTTGCCGGCCTTCGCGGGCGCGCCGCCGACGCTTGCGCATTATTTCGCCCATTTCGCCACCCAGAACGGCGACCTGCCCTTCCTCGTCGACGGTGACGTGCGCCTGTCCTTCGCAGAGACCTATGCCGCCGCGACGCGCGTCGCCGAGGGGCTGATCCGGCACCACGGCGTCAAGAAGGGCGACCGCATCGCGATCGCCGCGCGCAACTCGGCGAACTGGATGATCGCCTACATGGGGATCGTCATGGCGGGCGGCTGCGCGACGCTGCTCAACGGCTTCTCGAGCGGCGACGAACTCGCCTACGCGATCGACCTCGCCGAGGCGAAGCTGGTGCTCGCGGACGCGGGCCGCGCGGCGCGGCTCGAAGGGCATGACCACGGCGCCGCGGTGGTGCTGTTCAGCCACGGCAATCCGCCCGCCGAAGGGCTCGCCGCCGCCTGGGCCGAGCCCGAGGGCCAGTCCGCCGCGATCACCCTCCTCGGCGAGCTCGGGCCGGACGACATCGCGACGATCCTCTACACCTCCGGGTCGACCGGCAAGTCAAAGGGCGCGTGGTCCGATCACCGCGGCGTGGTCCACGGCATCATGAGCTACGTCGCGCAGTCGGCGATGGCGAAGGTCCACGTCGAAAGCCAGGGCGAAGTGCTGACCGAACAGCCCTGCGCGCTCGTCGCCGTGCCGCTGTTCCACGTGACTGGCGAGGTGCCGCTGTTCCTCCAGAGCTTCGCGATCGGGCGCAAGCTCGTGCTCATGCCGAAGTGGGACGCGGGCCTCGCGATCCGCCTGATGGCCGAGGAGCGGGTCAGCTACTTCGTCGGCGTGCCGCTGATGAGCTACGAGATCGCTAACCATCCCGACCGCGAGAAGTACGACCTGTCGGCATGCAAGAGCTTCGCTGCGGGCGGCGCGCCGCGCCCGGTGGAGCACGTGACCCGCATCAAGGAAGCCTTCCCCGGCGGCTTCCCGCTCTTGGGCTACGGCCTCACCGAGACCAACGCGGTCGGCTGCGGCAACTTCAACGAGAACTATCTCGCCAAGCCCGGCTCGACGGGCCGCGCCTCCAAGCCGCTCGTCGACCTCAGGATCCTCGACGATGCCGGCAACGCGCTGCCCCAAGGCCAGGTCGGCGAGGTGTGCATCCGCTCCGTCGCCAACTTCCGCGGCTACTGGAAGAACGAGGAGGCGACCCGCGCCGCCTTCACCGCCGACGGCTTCTTCCGCACCGGCGACTTGGGCTATCTCGACGAGGACGACTACCTGTTCATCGTCGATCGCAAGAAGGACATCATCATCCGCGGCGGCGAGAACATCTCGTGCATCGAGGTCGAGGACGCGATCTACGCGCATGACGACGTCGGCGAGTGCTCGGTGTTCGGCCTGCCCGACGAACGTTTCGGCGAGGTGCCGGCGGCGGTCTATGCGATGAAGGAGGGCCGCCCCGCGATCACTCCGGCGGAGCTGCGCGCCTTCCTGCTCGAGCGGATCGCGCCCTTCAAGGTGCCGCTCGAACACCAGATCTGGCTGACCAGCGAGGCCCTGCCGCGGCTCGGCACGCAGAAGATCGACAAGCGCACCGTCAAGGCCCGCTTTCTCGAAGCCGGAGCGGTCGCCGCGTGATCGCGCGGTGACCGGGCGACATGAACCTTAAGCGCGTCCCAGGCCAGCGGGCGATCATCGACCGGCGCCAGCTGGCCGAGGAGATCGCCGCGCTGCACGCCGCCAGCGGGCCGGAGGCGCGCACCGCCATCGTCAGGGCGCTGCGCATGGCGCTCGACGAGGGGCGCCACGAACTCGCCCGGCGTCTGGAGGAGACGCCCTCGGCGGGGCACGAGGTCACCGCCGGCTTCAGCTTCCTCATGGACCAGCTGCTCCGCGTGATCCACGATCACGTCACCACGCACCTCTATCCCGTCCCGAACCGCACGCAGGCCGAACGGCTCGCGATCCTCGCGGTGGGGGGCTACGGCCGCGCCGAGATGGCGCCCCATTCGGACGTCGACGTCGCCTTCCTCACCCCCAACAAGCGCGCGCCCTGGTGCGAGCAGGTGATCGAGGCGATGCTCTATCTGCTGTGGGACCTCGGCCTCAAGGTCGGCCATTCGAGTCGCACGGTGGGCGACACGATCCGCATGGCGAAGGAGGACCTGACGATCCGCACCGCGCTGCTCGAGGGGCGGCTGGTGTGGGGCGAACAGGCGCTCTACGAGGAGCTGCGCAGCCGCTTCTGGAACGAGGTCGCGCGCGGCAGCGAGCGGCAGTTCCTGACCCAGAAGCTCGCCGAGCGCGATGCGCGGCACAAGCGGATGGGCGACAGCCGCTATGTCGTCGAGCCCAACATCAAGGAAGGCAAGGGGGGCTTGCGCGATCTCCAGACGCTCTACTGGATCGGAAAATACGTCCACCGCGTCGGCAGCGCCGCCGAACTCGTCGATGTCGGCCTGTTGACGGCGAGCGAATACAGGAGCTTCCGCCGCGCCGAGGGCTTCCTGCTCGCCGCGCGCTGCCACATGCACCTCGTCACCGACCGCGCCGAGGACCGCCTCACCTTCGACCTCCAGCGCGCGGTGGCCGAGCGGATGCTGTTCGCCGATCGCCCCGGCAAGAGCGCGGTCGAGCGGTTCATGCAGTACTACTTCCTTCAGGTGAAACGCGTGGGCAGCCTCACCGGCGTGTTCCTCGCGCATCTCGACGAGGAGTTCGCCAAGAAGCGCCCGCGCACCGGGTTCTTTGCCGGTTGGACCCAGCGCTCCCGCACCTTCAAGGGCTACACCGTCGATGCCGGCCGCCTCCGCGCGCCCTGCGACGACTGGTTCCGCGCCGATCCTGTCCGGCTCATCGAGGTGTTCCAGCTCGCCGAGGCCGAGGGGTTGGAGATCCACCCCGAGACGATGCGCCAGGCCGGGCGCGACGCGAAGCTGATCGACAGCAAGGTCCGCCGCGACAAGCGCGCCAACGCGCTGTTCCTCGAACTGCTGTCGGGCCGCAAGGATCCCGAGACGGCGCTGCGGTGGATGAACGAGGCGGGCGTGTTCGGCCGCTTCGTGCCCGATTTCGGCCGCGTCAACGCGCAGATGCAGTTCGACATGTACCATCACTACACCGTCGACGAGCACACCATCCGCGCGATCGGGCTCCTTTCGCAGATCGAGCGCGGGTTGCTCGCCGCCGACCACCCGCGCGCCACCCGGGAATTTCCCAAGCTCGCCTCGCGCCGCGCGCTCTACGTCGCGGTGCTGCTCCACGACATCGCCAAGGGGCGCGGGGGCGATCATTCCGTGCTCGGCGCCGAGGTCGCGCACCGGCTCGGCCCGCGCTTCGGGCTCGACGAGAAGGAGACCGCGCTCGTCGCCTGGCTGGTGCTCCACCACCTGCTGATGAGCCGCACCGCGCAGAAGCGAGACCTCACCGACCCCAAGACCATCGAGGATTTCGTGGGCGAGGTGCAGAGCCTCGAGCGGCTGCGCAACCTCGCGATCCTCACCGCGGTCGACATCCGCGCGGTGGGGCCGGGGACGTGGAACTCGTGGAAGGGCCAGCTCCTGGGAGAGCTCTATGACGCTGCGCAGGAGCGCCTGCGGCTCGGGCACAAGGGCTCCGGGCGCAAGCAGCGCGTTGCCGCGAAGAAGGAAGCGGCCGCGCGGCTGCTCGGCGATCAGGCGCACCTCGTCGAGACGATCGGCGCGCAGCTCGGCGATGCCTACTGGATCGCCGAGCCCGAGGACATCATCGCCAGCAACCTTGCGCAATATGCCGCCGCCGAGGCCGTGGGCGAGGCGCTGTCGATCCAGTGCGAGGTCGACGAGACCCGCGGCGCGACGCGGGTCAGCGTCATCGCCGCCGACCACCCCGGCCTTTTCTTCCGCATGGCGGGCGGCATCCACCTCGCCGGCGCCAACATCATCGACGCGCGCATCCACACCGCGCGCAGCGGCTACGCGGTCGACAACTTCCTGGTGCAGGACCACAACGCCCAGCCGTTCCGCGAGGCGGCGCAGATGGCCCGGATCGACAAGGGCATCCGCGACGCGCTGCTCGCCAAGGTCGAACTCGTCCCGAAGCTGGCGGCGCGGCCCCTCGCACACTCCCGCGCCAAAGCCTTCGACGTGGCGCCCCAGGTCGGATTCGACAACGACGCCTCGAACCATTTCACCGTCATCGAGGTGACCGCCCGCGACCGCCCGGCGCTGCTCAACCGCCTCGCCCACGCGCTCTACAAGGCGAGCCTGATCGTCCATTCCGCGCACATCACGGCCTATGGCGAGGCGGCGGCGGACACCTTCTATGTCACCGACCTCACCTCGGCCAAGATCAAGGCGCCCGAGCGCCTCGCCGAGATCGAAGCCGCCCTGCTCGCCGCCGCGAGCGACGAGCGGCAGGAGCAGCTCGAAAAGGCGTAAATGCAACACAGGCGGGAAAAGTTCGGCGCGCCCGCCCGAGCCGGCTTGCGCCGAAGCGATATCGCTTTAGGCAACTATCAAAACGACCGATCCATTGGGGAGAGACACATCATGACATCGCTGACTTCGCCGCGCGCGTTGGCACTGCTCGGCGCCGGCATGGCGTTGGTTCCGACCGCCGCCTTCGCGCAGGACGCCCAGAGCGACACGGCAGAGCCCGAAGCCGGGAACGTCATCATCGTCACCGCGCAGGGCCGCTCGCAGGCGCTCGCGGACGTGCCGGTCGCAATCTCGGCGGTGAATGCCGATGCTCTGCGCAACAGCGGCGCCAACGACATCCGCCAGCTGAACCAGCTCGCGCCCTCGCTGCTGGTTTCCTCGACCGGCTCGGAAGCCAACGGCTCGGCGCGTATCCGCGGCATCGGCACGGTCGGCGACAACCCCGGCCTCGAAAGCTCGGTCCCGGTGTTCATCGACGGCGTGTACCGCTCGCGCTCGGGCATCGGCCTCAACGAACTGGGCGAGATCGACCGCATCGAAGTGCAGCGCGGGCCGCAGGGCACGCTCGGCGGCCGCAACTCGTCTGCGGGTCTGATCAGCATCTATTCGCGCGCGCCGGAATTCGACTTCCACGCCAACGGTGAGGTCAACTACGGCAACTACAACTTCTGGCGCCTCGCCGCCGGCCTCACCGGCCCGATCACCGACAAGATCGCCGCGCGCGTCGACGGCGTGTTCGTCAAGCGTGACGGCTTCTACTTCGATTCCGCGAACAACACCGACGTCAACGACCGCAACCGCTACTTCGTGCGCGGGCAGCTGCTGATCGAGCCGAACTCGGACCTCTCGATCCGCCTTATCGCGGACTACACCTACCGCGACGAGAAGTGCTGCGGCGCGACCTATGTCGACGCCAGCATCAACCCGTTCATCGGCGCGCTCAACAACCCCTCGACCCCGCTCACCCCGCTGTCGCCGACTGGCAACAACATCATCAACGTGTTGCGTGATCTCGGCCAGTTCACCGGGGCCTTCAACCGCGGCTTTTCGCGCATCATCTCCTCGACACCGGGCCGCAGCTTCCAGGGCATCACCAAGGACTACGGCTTCTCGGGCCAGGTCGACTGGGATCTCGGCGGCGCGAAGCTGACCTCGATCACCGCCTATCGCGAATACCGGTCGGGTCAGGGTTCGGATACCGACTACGGCACGGTCGACATCCTGTTCCGCACGCCGAGCGATGACGCCTACCGCCAGTTCCACACCTTCACCCAGGAAGTGCGCCTCCAGGGCGAGGCCTTCGGCGGCACGCTCGACTGGCTCGTCGGCGGCTTCTTCGCCAACGAGAAGCTGACGGTGCGCGACAACCTGCGCTTCGGCAACCAGTACGGCCGCTTCGCCACCTGCCGCCTCGTCTCGGGCGGCGGCCTTGCGGCCTTCTACTCGCCGACCGGCGCGGGCTGTCTCACCCCTACCGGCCGCGGCGCGATCGCCAGCGGCGCGGCGACCGGCGGCTCCACGGTCCTCGGCGGCGCGCTGCTCGCAGGCATCGACCGTCTCGACACGGTCAACGATCGCGGCTCGACCAACGACCGCTACTTCCAGGACGGCACCAACTGGGCGCTGTTCACGCACAACATCATCCACCTCACCGACCGGCTGGATCTGACCCTCGGCGTGCGCTACACCCGCGATGCCAAGGACTTCTCGGCGACATTCGGCAACGACAACGTCGCCTGCCCCGCCCAGCAGGCTGCCCTGCTGCCCTTCCTGTCGACCCTCGGTGCCACCGCGGCGGGCCTCATCGGCCTGACCTGCCAGGGCAACTCGACCGCCGAACTCAACGGCGTGTCGATCTCCGACAGGCGCCGCGAAAGCGAGTGGACCGGCACCGGCATCCTTTCCTACAAGCTGACCGACGACCTCCTGACCTATGCGAGCTACGCGCGCGGCTACAAGGCGGGCGGCTTCAACCTCGACCGCTCGGCGCTCAAGGCCCCGACCCAGCCGTTCGGCGGCCAGGCCGGTGCGCAGGCGCTGGTCCGCAACCTCCAGTTCGACCCCGAACTGGTCGACAGCTACGAACTCGGCGCCAAGTACGCGAGCCGCAGCCTCAACATCAGCGTCGCCGCCTTCCGTTCGGACTTCAGCAACTTCCAGCTGAACACCTTCAACGGGACGGTCTTCCTCGTGCAGAACGTCAACGGCTGTGCGGCGAGCCTGAACGGCGCCGACCGCGACCTCAGCGCCACCACCGGCGCCTGCGGCGCGGGCGACATCAGCTACGGCGTGCGCACGCAGGGTGTCGAACTCGACGCACTGCTGATCCCGGCGCCGAACTTCCAGGTCGGCGCGGGCCTCACCTACGCCCGCACCCGCTACCGCGGCAACCTGGTCGGCAACTCTGTCGGCGCCCCGCTCGATCCGGCGCTGCGCAAGCTGCCGGGCCAGCAGCTGTCGAACGCCCCCGACTGGGTCGCCACCGGCAGCGTCACCTGGACGCCCGAGCTCGGCAACGGCCTCAGCGGCCTCGTCTATGTCGACGGCCGTCTGACCTCGGACTACAACACCGGTTCCGACCTCTTCCCGCAGAAGGCGCAGGACGGCTTCGCGGTGTTCAACGCACGCTTCGGCATCCGCGGGCCGGACCAGAAGTGGGCCTTCGAACTGTGGGGGCAGAACATCTTCAACCAGGACTTCGCGCAGGTCGCTTTCAACTCGCCCTTCCAGGCGGGCACGACCTCTGCGCCGTTCACCGATCCGCAGTACCCGGGTGGGCGCCAGATCTTCTCGCACTTCCTCGGCGAGCCGCGCACCTACGG
>JBJTSG010000293.1:0-3668 GCA_046076505.1 Erythrobacter sp.
GTGATCGCGCCATCGGTCGCGGAAGAGGCCAATGCGATCTTCGGGAAGAAGAAGAACCTGCGCCTGCTCCAATGCGGCGCCCTGCCCAACCCGCGCCGGGGCGGGCTGGCGCTCAAGACCATCGCAGGGGGCGTGCTGATCCAGTCGCGCGACAACGGGGCGATTCTTCCCGACGATCTCAAGGTGGTGACCAAACGCGCGCCGACCGAGCAGGAGTTGAAGGACTGCCTCTTCGCCTGGACCGTCGCCCGCCACGTCAAGTCGAACGCGATCGTCTACGCCAAGGACGGCGCCACCGCCGGGATCGGCGCGGGCCAGATGAACCGCCGCGATTCGGCCCGCATCGCCGCGATCAAGGCGAGAGAAGCCGCCGACACATACGGATGGGACGCCCCCCGCACGGTCGGCAGCGCGGTTGCCTCGGACGCCTTCTTCCCCTTCGCCGACGGCTTGCTCGCGGCCGCGGAAGCCGGCGCGACCGCGGTGATCCAACCGGGCGGCTCGATCCGCGACGACGAGGTCATCGCCGCCGCAGACGAAGCCGGCCTCGCGATGGTCTTCACCGGAATGCGTCACTTCCGGCACTGATCTTTCGGGAGGGCGACTCCGCGCCCTCCTCCTCGGTGCGTTTCCTCCACTACGCTACAGAGCACCTGAGGCTCGCGCGCGTGCGCTCGCGGCCCTCGGGCCCGATGAACCTTCCCTTCAGGGTAGGGGACCATCCGAAGGATGATGGAGGGGCATGGGCTACGCACAAACCCGCAGCTCGCCGCAACCGCCGCACGGCCCAGCCGGGCTGCTGGCAGCAAGCACCTTTTTCTCAGTGCTTTCGTAACCAGGTTAGGGCAGCAGCCCGAAACGGCCTTGCGCCCCGTTCATCCCGCCGCAATCCGGCGCCGGGCAGGGAGGGCGCAACACACGTGATCGACGAGCTTTCCATGCGCCTCTTTGCCCCCGACCTCTATCGCAACTTCGGCATCGGCTTCCTTCTCGGAGCTGCGCTGATCGTGGGCGTGAACGCGGCGGACGGGGGGAGCACCGTGGCCTCGCCCGCGCAGGCGGCCGAACTGGTCAATGTCCCGGCCCCCACGGCGGAATTCGCGATCGCGCCTGTCGAAGGCTGATCCCATGCACAAATTCGTTGCCTTGCTCACCGCCGGTTCGCTGGCGCTGAGCGCCTGCGCCGGTCCCGCGATTGCCGAGGAACCGGTCGACGCCCCCGCCGCCACCCGGCTGGCCAAGGAGCCCAAGGGCCTCAAGACCGCGATCTTCGCGGGCGGCTGCTTTTGGGGCGTGGAGGGCGTGTTCAGCCACGTGAAGGGCGTCAAGGGCGCCGTGTCCGGCTACCACGGGGGCGCTGCCAAGAGCGCGAGCTATGAGGTCGTCTCGAGCGGCGTCACCGATCATGCCGAAGCCGTGAAGGTCACCTACGACCCCTCGGTGGTGCGCTATGACCAGCTGCTGCAGGTGTTCTTTTCGGTCATCGCCGACCCGACGCTCAAGAACCGTCAGGGCCCCGACGTCGGCACCCAGTATCGTGCCGCGCTTATACCCACCAACGCCGAACAGGCCGCCGTCGCTAAGGCCTACCTCGCGCAGATGGCGAAGTCGGGCGTATGGAAGAAGCCGATCGTCACCGGGATCGAGAGCTACAAGGCCTTCTACCCGGCGGAAGCCTACCACCAGGATTTCATGCTCAACAATCCCAAGCACGGCTACATCCTGCGCTGGGACGCGCCCAAGGTGGCGGCGCTGAAGCAAATGTTCCCGACGCTCTACAAGCCCGCCTTCCTCAAGGACGCCGGGTAAGCTCGCGCTGGCGCAAGCGCGCGCGGCATACTATATCATCCCCATGGGCCAGCACGCACACAGCCACCAGGAACATTCGGGCGAAGACCTCCTCGTCGAGGCGGCGCGCGCGCTCGTCGCGAAGGGCGAACAGTGGACCTCCATGCGCGAGGCGGTGTTCGCCGAGCTCGCCCGGCACGATCGCCCTGTGTCGGCCTACGACATTGCCGACAACCTTTCCGCCGCGCGCGGCAAACGGGTCGCGCCCAACAGCGTGTACCGCATCCTCGACGTGTTCGTGGCGAGCAACCTCGCGATGCGGGTCGAGAGCGCCAACGCCTATCTCGCCAACAGCCACCCGGGCTGCGCGCATGACTGCATCTTCCTCGTTTGCGACGAATGCGGCGAGGCCGCCCATGTCGACGATGATGAGGTGAGCCGCGCCGTGCGCGCCATCGCCACCGCCCGCCACTTCAAGGCCGAGCGTCCGGTGCTCGAAATCCGCGGCCTGTGCCGGGCCTGCGCCTGAGACGCGGTGCCCCGAGAGTCAGCCACGCTTACATCGACATGGCGATTTTCCGCGTGTAAGGCCGACCGCTATGACTCAACCGCCGTACACCCCCCTGCTCGATCAGGTTGACACCCCGGACGACCTGCGCCGTCTCAAGCCCGAACAGCTCCGCCAGCTCGCCGACGAACTGCGCGCCGAAATGATCGACGCCGTGAGCGTCAGCGGCGGGCACCTCGGATCGGGGCTCGGGGTGGTCGAACTGACCGTCGCGATACACTACGTCTTCAACACACCCGAGGATAAGCTGGTGTGGGACGTGGGCCACCAGTGCTATCCGCACAAGATCATCACCGGCCGTCGCGACCGCATCCGCACGCTGCGCCAGGGCGGGGGCCTCTCGGGCTTCACCAAGCGTTCGGAGAGCGAGTACGACCCGTTCGGCGCGGCGCACTCGTCCACCTCGATTTCGGCGGCGCTCGGCTTCGCGATCGCCAACAAGCTCCAGAACAAGCCGGGGCGCGGGATCGCGGTGATCGGTGACGGCTCGATGAGCGCCGGGATGGCCTACGAGGCGATGAACAACGCCGCACAGGCGGGCAACCGCCTGATCGTGATCCTCAACGACAACGACATGTCGATCGCTCCGCCGGTGGGGGGCCTGTCGGCCTACCTTGCGCGGATGGTGTCCTCCTCCGAATATCTCGGCATCCGCAGCCTCGCATCGCGTGCGGTCAAGAAGATGAGCCGGCGCCTCCACGACACGATCGGCAAGGCCGAGGAATTCACCCGCGGCATGGTGACCGGGGGCACGCTGTTCGAGGAACTGGGCTTCTACTATGTCGGCCCGATTGACGGGCACAATCTCGACCACCTTCTGCCGGTGCTCGAGAACGTGCGCGATACCTCGGAAGGCCCGGTGCTGATCCACGTCGTCACCGAGAAGGGCAAGGGCTACGCCCCGGCCGAGAACAGCGCCGACAAGTACCACGGCGTGCCGAAGTTCAACGTCATCACCGGCGAAAAGGCCAAGAGCAACCCTAGCGCGCCCGCCTACCAGGACGTGTTCGGCAACACGCTGGCGAAGCTCGCCGAGACTGACGAGCGCATTGTCGCGATCACCGCGGCAATGCCGTCCGGCACCGGGGTCGACAAGTTCGCCAAGGCGCACCCGGCACGCACCTTCGATGTCGGCATCGCCGAACAGCACGCGGTGACCTTCGCCGCCGGCCTCGCCGCGCAGGGCATGCGGCCCTTCGCGGCGATCTACTCGACCTTTCTCCAGCGCGCCTATGACCAGGTGGTGCACGACGTGTGCATCCAGAACCTGCCCGTGCGCTTCGCCATCGACCGCGCCGGGCTGGTCGGCGCG
>JBJTSG010000294.1:0-3351 GCA_046076505.1 Erythrobacter sp.
CCGCCGGCTTGCCAAGCTTGCCGAAGCCCCCTTTATCAAGGTCGAGGCGACCAAGTTCACCGAGGTCGGATATGTCGGCCGCGATGTCGAACAGATCGCGCGCGACCTCGTCGAAGAGGCGATCCGGCTGGAGAAGGAACGCCGCCGCGAGAAGGTGCGCGAAGCGGCCTCCGAGGCGGCGATGCAGCGGCTCCTGAATGCGCTGGTGGGCGAGAACGCCTCCGAAGCCACCCGCGAGAGCTTCCGCCAACGGATCGTCCAGAACGCGATGAACGAGGTCGAGGTCGAGATCGAGGTGCGCGACACGCCCGCCGCGCCCTTCGACATGGGCCAGATGGGCGGGCAGATCGGGATGATCGACCTGTCGGACATGATGGGCAAGGCCCTGGGGCGGAAGAACACGCGCCGCCAGAAGCTGCGCGTGCCCGACGCCTGGGACCGCCTCGTCGACGAGGAGGCCGACAAGCGCCTGGACCAAGACGATGTCGCGCGCGCGGCGCTGCAGAACGCGGAGACCAACGGGATCGTCTTCCTCGACGAGATCGACAAGATCGCGGTCAGCGACGTGCGCGGCGGCTCCGTCAGCCGCGAGGGCGTGCAGCGCGACCTGCTGCCACTGATCGAGGGGACGACAGTTGCGACCAAGTACGGTCCGATGAAGACCGACCACGTGCTGTTCATCGCGTCCGGCGCGTTTCATGTGGCGAAGCCTTCCGACATGCTGCCCGAGTTGCAGGGCCGGCTGCCGATCCGCGTCGAGCTGCGCGCGCTGACCGAAGCGGATTTCGTGCGCATCCTCTCGGAAACGCGGGCGAACCTCGTGGCGCAGTACAAGGCCTTGCTCGGCACCGAGCAGGTGACGCTCGACTTCACCGACGATGCCGTGCACGCCATCGCTAGGATCGCGGCGCAGGTGAACGCCGGGGTCGAGAACATCGGCGCGCGGCGCCTGCAGACGGTGATGGAGCGGCTGCTCGAGGAGATCAGCTTCGAGGCCGAGGATCACGTCGGCGAGACGATCACCATCGACGCGGCCTATGTCGAGGCGCGGCTCGCCGGGCTGGCAGGGAACACTGACCTCAGCAAGTATATCCTGTGAGTGGCAGCGGGCCGGTCAGCGACCTTGCGGGCATGCTGGCGCGGTTGGCCCCGGTTCTCGATGCGAGGGCCTGGGCTTTCATGCGGGTTGAGGGCGCTCCGCCTGCGGAAGCCTTTGCGATCATCCGCGAGGACGAGGGCACGACTGCGATTATGCCGCAGGATGCCGGCGCTTTCGCCCGGATCACGCTGATGGTGCATTCCGCGCTCGAGGGCGTAGGACTGACTGCTGCCGTCGCCTCGGCTCTCGCCGCACGGGGCATCGCCTGCAATGTCGTGGCTGGGTTCCACCACGATCACCTGTTCGTGCCGTGGGCGCGGCTCGAGGAGGCGCTGGATGTGCTCCAGCGCCTCTCGCAGGAAGGCTGATCACTCGGCCAGCAGGTGCTTCTTCCAGAACACCAGCTGCGCGAGAAAAGCGTAGTCCTGGTTGGCCTTCTTTGCATAGCCGTGGCCCTCGTCCGCCGCCACGAGGTGCCAGGCCTCGCCGCCCTTTGCGCGGATCGCCGCGACCATCTGGTCGGCCTCGGACTTGGGCACGCGCGGGTCATTGGCGCCGGTGATCACGAACATCGGCCTGGTGATCTCGTTCACCCGGGTGAGCGGGCTGATCTCGGTCAGCTTCTTGCGCTGGGCGGGCACGCGCTCGTCGCCGTACTCGACGCGGCGCAGGTCCTGGCGATAGGGGTTGGTGTTTTCGAGGAAGCTCACGAAGTTGCTGATCGCGACCGTGCACTGGGTTGCGGTGAGCTTGTCCTTGAGCTGCACTGCGGCCGCATAGCACATGTAGCCGCCGTACGAGCCGCCGGTAAGGCCGACCTTGGCCGGGTCCACCGCCGGATCGGCGCGCACGGCATCGATCAGTGCCGCCATGTCCTTCACTGAATCCTCGCGCTTGAAGGGGCCATTGTCCAAGCTGACGAAGGTCTTCCCGTAGCCTGTCGACCCGCGCACATTGGGGTAGAACAACCCGATGCCGAGTTCGTTGAGGTAGTAGTTCCCGCGCCCGAGGAAGCCCGCGGTCGACTGGCCTTCGGGGCCGCCGTGGACCGAGACGATCAGCGGACGCTTGCCGGGAAATTTCTTCGGATCGGGAAGGTAGAGCAGCCCCGAGACCTCGAGCCCGTCGAAGCTCTTGGTGGTGACGATCCGCGGCTCCACGTTGACGCCCGCATCGAGCCCGCCGGTCTCGCTCTGCGTCCAGCGGGTGAGCTGCATCGTCTTGGGGTCCAATGACCACACGTCCGCGGCGCTTTTGGCGCTCGCGAAGGAGAAGCCGATCTCGCCCCACGGCGCGAAGGACAGGCCGCCGATCTGGCCGGCGGGTAGGGCATCGACCCTGGTCACCTTGCCGGTCGCGACGTCGAGCAGCCGCAGGCGGTCGGAGCCGGCCTCGTTGACCTCGTAGGCGATGGTCTTGCCGTCGGGCGCAATGTCGAAGCCGTCGACGTCCCATTTCTCGGACGTGACGGGGGTGAACTTGCCCGTGGCGGGATCGAGGCGGCCGAGGCGCTGGAAGTCCGAGCCCTCGTCGCTCGTCACCCACAGCGTGCCGTCAGGGCCGACCTGGCCGCCGCCATAGGCGATTTCCGCCCTGGGGTCGCCGATCGGGGTCATGGTGCCGGTCGCGAGGTCGAGCGTGTAGAGGTCAACGTCCTGCACCGAGTTGTAGTCGGCGACATAGGCGGTCTTCTTGTCCGGCGCGAAGCCGGTGATCGCCCAGCCGCCTCCCTTGCTCTCGTAGACCATCCGCGTCGAGGCGGGGTCGCGCGGGTTCATGACGTAGAGGTCGGAATCCATGCCGTTGCGGCGGGTCGAGCTGAAGCCGATGAGTTCGCCGTCATTGCTCCAGGCGCTCGGCTGGTTGCGGCTCTTGCCGTCGGTCAGCAGGGTGAGGCGCCCGTCCTTCAGCGTGTAGATCTGGAAGTACTCGTCCCCGCCGCGGTCCTTGGTGACGAGGATCACGTCACCCTTGGTCGGGGCATAGGTGCCCGAGACCGGCTCGGCCTCGAAGCTGATCTGGGTGCGCGCGCCCATCGGCTGGGCGACGCGGTGGAGCTGCGCGACATTGGCGAAGCGGGTGCTGATCAGCACCGCGCGGGTGGTCTGGTCCCACCCGGCAAAGCCCGCGCCGCGCGATTCGAGATAGGGCCGCACGCTGTCGGCCAGCGCGAGCGGGATCGCCGGCATCTGCTCGGCGGTGAGCGCCGCCGGGAGCGGCACCGTCGGCGCGGGTGCCGGCGCGGCCGGTGC
>JBJTSG010000295.1:0-3312 GCA_046076505.1 Erythrobacter sp.
CCGGCGACCTATCGTTCGGTCATGCCCTGCCCGACCGGCGGCCGCCCGGCGCTGCGCCTGTCGATCGGGCTCGAGGACCCCGACGACCTCATCGCCGACCTCGCGCAAGGGCTGGCGCTCGTCCCGTGATCCCCGCCGCCCCCGACACCGTCAGCGGGGCGGATACCTTGCGCGAAGGCCTAGCCGAGCGCTCGCGCACCATCGGCGGCCTCGCCAACCGGCTGGACAGTTTCGCGATCGAGCTCGGCCATTACCGCGTCTCGCTGTTCGACGTGATCTTCGCGCTGGCGACGATCCTCATCGTCGTGGTGCTGGCTTGGCTCGCGACCCGTTTCACCCGCGCCGCGTTGCGCCGCGCCACTCGCCTCGACGGGACGCAGGCCGTCCTCGCCGAGAAGATCGCGACCATCGTCATCTGGGTTGCCGCATTCCTTCTCGGCGTCGACGTGCTCGGCATCGACCTCACCGCGCTCACGGTGTTCTCGGGCGCCTTCGGGCTTGCGATCGGCTTCGGCCTCCAGAAGACCTTCGGCAACCTCATCTCCGGCATCATCCTGCTCATGGACAAGTCGATCAAGCCGGGCGATGTGATTGCCGTCTCCGACCAGACCGGGCAGCAGACCTTCGGCCAGATCAGGAAGATCGGCATTCGTGCGGTCTCGGTCACCACCCGCGACGAGCGCGAATACCTGATCCCCAACGAAAACCTGATGACGAGCCAGGTCGAGAACTGGTCCTATTCGTCGAAGAACGTTCGCATTCAGGTCCCCGTCGGGGTGAGCTACGATGCCGACATGATGCTCGCCGAAAAGCTGATGCTCGAGGCGGCAAGGAAAGTGCCGCGCGTGCTCTCGAAGCCCGCGCCCAGCGTTTGGTGGAACGGCTTCGGCGAGAGTGCGGTGAACTTCACCATCCATTGCTGGATCAATGACCCCGAGGTGGGCGTCGGCAACGTGCGCAGCGAGGTGCTCAAGCACCTGTGGGGCGTTTTCAAGGAGAACGGCATCGCGCTCCCCTTCCCGCAGCGCGATATCAACCTGAAGCAGACCGAGGCGCTCGACCGGGTGATCGCGGCGCTCGGGGAACGGGGCGCGCCGCCCCCGCGATAGCTACGCTTCGCAAGCGGCAATCCATTCTCGCTGGCCTCTCCCGCGCGGCTGGCCCATCTGCGCACCCATGCAGACTGGCACCATCTATCTCGTCGGCGCGGGGCCGGGTCCGGTGGACCTCCTCACGCTGCGCGCCGCGCGGCTCATCGAGGCTGCGCGGGTGATCGTTCATGACGGACTGATCGGACCCGACATCCTGAGCCTCGCCCGCCCGGACGCGCGGCTCGTCTCGGTCGCCAAGCAGCGCGCCCGCCACACCATGCCGCAGGAGGCGATCAACGCGCTGCTCATCCGCGAGGCGCTCGCGGGGCATGACGTCGTGCGATTGAAGGGCGGCGATCCCTTCATCTTCGGGCGTGGCGGCGAGGAGGCAGAGGCCGCGCGCGCCGCGGGCGTGCCGGTCGAGGTCGTCCCTGGCATCAGCGCCGCCAACGGCGCGGCCGCAGCCTCGCAGATCGCCCTCACCCACCGCGAAGCCTCGAGCATCGTCTCCTTCGTCGCCGGCCAGTGCAAGGGCCTCAGCCAGCAGGACTGGTCGGGTCTCGCCGGCAAGGGCCGCACGTTGGTGATCTACATGGGCGTCTCGACCGCCCCGCAGATTGCGGAGAAGCTCATGGCCGACGGCCTCGCGCCGGAAATGCCGGTCGCCGTGATCGAGAACGCCGCGCGCCCCGGCATGCGCGTGCTGCGCGGCTTGCTCGCGGGCCTGCCGGAGCTGGTGGAGGCCCACAGCGTCAAGAGCCCGGCGCTGATCGTCATCGGCGAGGTGACCGCGCGCGAGGATGCCGCCTTGACTGCGGTTGTAGAGGAGGCTGCGCGATGAAGATCCTCACCGGCAACGACCTGCGCACCGGCGCCGTCACCTGGTGGAACGGCACCGGCTGGTCGCTGTTCGTCGACGACGCGGTCGACGTCGGCGATGACGCCGAGGAAATCCTCGCCCGTGAGGAGGCCGCGCGCCGGGTCAACGTGCCCTATGCGATCCAGGCGGGCATCGACGCGGCCGGGCATGTCCGCCCCGCGCACATCAAGGATCGCGTGCGCGCGCTCGGGCCGACTGTGCGCCGCGACCTCGGGGTGCCGACCGCGAACAAGACCGGCTGGGACTGGGTGATCTGATGCGCACGCCCACCATTGCCCCCGCCGCCACGATCGCCTCGGCCTTCGCCTTCGCCGCAGCACCGGTCGCGGCGCAGGATACCGCCGCCCCCACTCCCGCGGCAGCGCGCGCGACGATGGTGGTCGAGTGGACCCGCCTCAAGGCCCTCCCAGGCGAGCGCGCCAACCTCACCTCGTTCGTCTTCCTCAACTGGTTTGCGATGGATGCGAAGGCGGTGGAGCAGGGCCTGTTCACCTCCTACCGGCTGATCGCCAATCCTTCAGAGGATGGCGAGTGGGACCTGCTGGTCGAGGTCGGCTACCCCACCCCGCTCGGCTATGACGATCCTGCGACTCAGGCCGCCTTCGAGTCGATCCGCGCGGCGCACACGACCATCCCCGTGGCCGGCAAGAGCCTGCAAGAGCTTGGCACCATCCTCGGCACCGAGCGCCTCCCCGTCCTCACTGGAACCCGCTGATGTACCGCTATGACCAATACGACCAGGCGATGGTCGAGGCCCGCGTCGCCGAATTCCGCGACCAGGCGCGCCGCCGCCTCGAGGGCAAGCTGACCGAGGACCAGTTCAAGCCGCTGCGGCTGATGAACGGGCTCTACCTCCAGCTCCACGCCTACATGCTGCGCGTCGCGATTCCCTATGGCACGCTCAATTCGGTGCAGATGGAGAAGCTCGCGGACATCGCCGAGAAGTACGATCGTGGCTACGGCCCCTTCACCACCCGGCAGAACATCCAGTACAACTGAATCAAGCTCGAGGACGCAGCCGACATTCTCGCCGAATTGGCAACATTCGAGATGCACGCCATCCAGACCAGCGGCAACTGCATCCGCAACATCAGCGCCGATCACTTCGCGGGCGCTGCCGCCGACGAGGTGGTCGACCCCCGCCCCTATGCCGAGCTGATGCGCCAGTGGTCGAGCTTCCACCCGGAGTTCAGCTACCTGCCGCGCAAGTTCAAGATCGCGGTGATCGCCAGCGAGAAAGACCGCGCGGCGATGCGGCTGCACGATATCGGCATCCGCATCGTGAAGCGCGGCGATGAAGTCGGCGCCGAGGTCTACGCCGGCGGCGGCATGGGCCGCACC
>JBJTSG010000296.1:0-3186 GCA_046076505.1 Erythrobacter sp.
TCGCCTGCGGGCGAGCGGCTTGCCGAGCTGCCCGTTCCCGTCCAGCGCCCGACCAGCGTCGCCTTCGGGGGCGCGGGGCTGGACGAATTGTTCGTGACCTCCGCCGCGCGCGGGCTCACCGAGGCGGACTTCGAGAAGCAGCCGAAGGCCGGCGGGCTGTTCCGCCTGCGCCCCGGGATGCGCGGGCTCGCCGAACTGCCCTTTGCGGGCTGAGCTTCACATCATCTGCGCATAGAGCTGGTTGACCCGCCGCTCGGCATCCCGGAGCGCCACCTCGACGGGCTTCGTCCCCGTGACCGCCGCCTCGAGCTCCTCGCCGATCAGCCCCTGCACCGCGCCCTGGCGCTCGACATAGCCGGGGAGCATCCTGCCCGTCGCCGAAAGCGCGGCGATGTCCGCGCGGTGCCGCAGGGCGCGGAAGTCGGGCCGCGCCAGCACTGCCGCAAAGGCGGGAAGCTGGCCGGTGCGCGACCAATCGTAGTTGTACTTGGCGAGAAAGGCGAGAAACCGCGCCATCGCCGCGCGCTCGGCCGGGCTGCGCTGCGCCGCGGGCACCACCCAGGCGTGCCCGTCGACGAACGGCGCAGGGCTCCCCCACAGGCGCGGGAAGGGCGCGACGGCGTAATGGTCGTGGAGCGCGGAGGACGGCTTCGCCGCCTCGGCATCGTAGGGCCCGAGCATCCACGTGCCGACCGGGAAGATCCCCCCGCCCCCTTGCGTGAAGGCGGCGGTCGCCGCGGGGAAATCCTGGTTGGTGGTGGTCAGCCCTTCGGCGGTGAGCTGGCGCATCAGGCTCACGACCGCGCGCGCCTCGGGCGTGTCGAGGCGGACGTGGCGCGGATCGGGATAGATCGGTTTCCCCTGCGCGAGCAGATAGGTGTAGAGGAAGGCGACCATGAAATCGGGCGCGCTGACCTGCGCCTGGATGAGGTAGGGCTTGCCGGTCCGCTGCCGGAACTGCCGGGCCTGCGCGAGGAGCTCCTCCGGCGAGTTGGGCAGCACCGGCTTGCCGCCGCGCATCAGCCCGGCCTTGGCCATCAGCGCAGTGTTGATGTGGAACAGCCGTCCGATCGTGTCCCACGGCATGGCGTAGAGCCGGCCCTGCTTCTCCACCCCGGCCCGCGCCGCCGGGGTGAAGCTTGCTGGGTCGATCCTCGCATGCGCCAGCAAGGGCTCGACCGGCTCGATCAGCCCGCGGCTCGAGTAGTCCGCGATCACCGACTGGTGCATCGTTACGAGGTCGGGCGGATCGCCCGCCGCGATCTGCGCGGCGAGCTGCGGGTAGCCGGGCCACGCGACGATGTTGACCTTGACGCGCACATCGGGGTTCTCGGCCTCGAAGCGGTTGACGAGCGTTGTCAGGATGCCGCATTCGGTGTCGGCCTTGGTGACCTCGGTGCTGCCGTCATAGACCGCGCCGCATTCGCCGAAGAACCGCTGGACGACGATCTCGGGCCGGTCGTCCGCCGGGGCGCAGCCTGCCAACAGCCCTGCCAAGGCCAGAACGGCAAGACGCCTCATCGCACCGCCGTCCCGGCCATCGCGCGGACGATCTGCTTCTGGAAGGAGATGTAGACGACGAGGATCGGGATCGAGGCGAACACCGCCTGCGCCATCAGGAACCCGAGACCGCTGGTCTGCGCATAGTTCATCTGCGCCGAGGCGAGGCCCACCGTCAGGGTGAAGTAATCGCTGGTCGTCGCCGAGATCAGCGGCCACCAGTAGTCGTTCCAGGCGCCGAGGAAGGTGAACACGCCCAGGGTGGCCTGCGCGGGGATGGTGAGCGGCAGCAGCACCGACCAGAAGACGCGCAGGCGCGAGGCGCCGTCGAGCAGCGCCGCCTCGTCGAGCTCCCTCGGGATCGCGCGGAAGTACTGGGTCATGAAGAACACCCCGAAGGCGCCGGTGAGGCTCGGGAGGATCAGCCCCGGATAGGTGTTGTGGAGGTGCAGCGCCGCGAACAGCTGGTGGCGCGGCAGGATCACCGCCTGTTCGGGGACGGCAGGGCCCAGCAGCACGCTCACGAACAGTGTGCGGCGGAAGGGGAACTCGAGCCGCGCGAAGCCGTAGCCCGCAAGGCTCGAGAGGACGAGCACGCCGATGGTTGAACCGGTCGCGACGATCAGGCTGTTGACGAGCCAGCGCATCGTCAGCGAGCCCCTGAGGATCGCGGCGTAGTTCTCGAGCGTCCACGGCGGGGCAAAGGCCGAGGCGCTTTCGGCCATCAGCGCGGCGTTGCTCTTGAACGAGAGGAGCAGCGTCCACAGCATCGGCGCGAGCATGATGAGCGCGCCCGCCAGCAGCAGCACGGCGACGAGGGGCGAGAGACGCTCGCGGTTCACGCGCGCGGCTCCTCGTGGCGGGTGACCAGCCAGTACTGGAGGAGGGTGACGACGAGGATCATCCCGAACAGCAGCTCGGCGATCGCGGTCGCGTAGCCCAGTTCCCAGCGGCCGAAAGAGACCTCGAAGATGTAGAGCACGATGGTCCGCGACGCGCCCCCCGGCCCGCCGCCGGTGAGGAGTTGCGCCTGGCCGAAGATCTGCAATTGCGCGGCGGTCTGGAGCATCACCACCAGCAGCAGCGTGCGCCGGACCTGCGGCAGCGTGATGCGGCGGAACACCGTCCAGCGGCTCGCCCAGTCGAGAGCGGCGGCTTCGTAGATGTCGTGCGGCACCTGCTGGAGCCCGGCGAGGATCAGCATGATCGGAAAGCCGAGTGACCACCACAGCGTCGTCACCGCGATGGCGGGGATGACGAGGTCGGGGTCGGAAAGGAAGGGTATCGGCGCCCTTCCCGCCGCTTGCAGCCCCACCGCCACCAGCCCCGCGTCGGGCGTGAGGATGAAGCGCCAGATCAGGGTGACGATCGTCACCGACAGCACCAGCGAGGAAAAGAACACCCCGCGCAGGATCGCGGCGAAGCGCGTGTTCCGGTTCAAGGCGAGCGCCAGCAGCAGCGCGATCACCGTCAGCGGCGGGACGATCAGCAGGGTCAAGGTCAGGGTGTTGACGAAAGCCTGCCCCAGCACCGGATCACCCAGCGCCTGCGCGTAGTTCGCCAGCCCCACCCATTCGCGCCGCCCGAACAGGTCGGCGTTGTTGAGGCTGATGATGATCCCCATCACCAGCGGCACGATCAGGACCGCGGCATAGACCAGCAGGAACGGCCCGACGAAGGCATAGC
>JBJTSG010000297.1:0-9518 GCA_046076505.1 Erythrobacter sp.
CCTTGGCCAGGAACCACGCGGCGACCCCGAGCATTGCGAGCGCCAGCACCCTCCGCACGCTGCGTGCCCGCGTGTCCGACATCAGCCCGCGCCGCGCGCGCTCCGCACCCACCACCAGCGCAAGGTGGATGAAGGTGGCAATGGCGACGCTCGTCGCGCCGAATGCGAGGCCCTGTCGGACGCTCGGCTGACCGCCCGCAACGAATTGCGGCATCACCGCGATCAGGAATAGCGCGGCCTTGGGATTGAGCAGATTGAGCGCGAAGCCGGCGAGCGCGTGCCGCCCGCCGCGTCCCGCATCCCCCGGTGTCGGGGCGATCTCGCCCGGACCGCGCCCGGACCCGACCCATGCATCCCGGGCGAGCCAGGTCATCATCGCCGCCGCCGCCACCGAGACGGCGCGCCCGATCGGCCCGTCGGTCTCGAGGATCAGGCTCGCCGCGAAGACGCTCAGCGCCGCGTTGCAGGCGAGGCCGAGGGTGATGCCCGCCACCGCGAGAAGTCCGGCGCGGCGCCCTTCGGCAAGGGTCAGGGTCGCGAGCCACGCCATGTTGGGGCCGGGCGTCAGCTCGACGATCAGCACGGCCAGGGCGAAGCCGAGGAGGTCGATCACGGGGTGCGCCTGGCCTCGTAACGCGTGCCGTCCTTCATCGCGTAGCCCTCGGCGTCGAAGGTCATGTCGATATCGGAATAGACCCCGCTGTCGGCCTCAGCATCCCCCGCGCTGATCGCGACGAAGACGCAAGGCTGCGCGGAGCGGTTGTGGAGGTGGTGGCCGTTGGCGTCGCCCGCCGGAAAGGCGAGGATGTCGCCGGGGCCGACCGGGGTCTCGCCGTACTCGTCGATCAGCACCGCCTCGCCCGACAGCATCACCACCAGCTCGTCCTCGAGCCGGTGCCAATGGCGCTGCGAGGAATAGGCGCCGGGCAGAAGCGTCACGTGGCTCGCCCCCATCTGCGTCAATCCGGTCGCCGGCGCGAGGCGGCGATACCAGCGCCCCTCGACGACCGCATCGAAGGGGGCGGGGTAGCCGGTTGCATTGGTCTGGGGGATGCTTGCGAGATCGAGCTTGGGCATTCGCGGCAACTCCTGCTAGGCGGCTGAGGATGCTCGACGTCGCCGACCTTGCCAAGCGCCTGATCGCCGCGCCCTCCGTCACGCCGGCGACCGGTGCCGTGTTCGACGAACTCGAGACGATGCTGACGCCGCTGGGCTTTGCGGTCCACCGCTTCACCCGCGGCGCGGGGGCCGACGGTTCGGACGATGCGCCGGTCGAGAACCTCTTCGCGTGGCGGCCCGGCCCGGAAGGTTCGCGCCACTTCGCCTTCGCCGGGCACCTCGACGTCGTGCCGCCGGGGGAGGGATGGACCTCCGATCCCTTCGCGCCCGAGGTGCGGGGCGAACTCCTCCACGGGCGCGGGGCGGTGGACATGAAGGGCGCGATCGCCGCGATGGTCGCCGCCGCCGCCGAGGTCCCGCCCGAGGCCGGCACGATCAGCTTCATCATCACTGGCGACGAGGAAGGCCCCGCGCTCCACGGCACCCGCGCGCTGATCGACTGGATGGAGGGCGAAGGCCACCGGCCCGACCTGTGCCTCGTCGGCGAGCCCACCTCGGTCCACCGCCTCGGCGACATGGCCAAGATCGGGCGGCGCGGCTCGGTCAACATCTGGATCACTGTCGAGGGCACGCAGGGTCACGTCGCCTACCCGCACCTCGCCGACAACCCGCTGCCGCGGCTGGTCGCGATCCTCGGCGAGCTCGATGCGCTGACGCTCGACACCGGGACGGCGTGGTTCCAGCCCTCGAACCTCGAGATCACCGAGATCGCGGCCCTCAACAAGGCGACCAATGTCATTCCGGCGCTGGGGCAGGCGCGCGTCTCGATCCGCTTCAATGATCTCCACACCGGCAAGAGCCTTTCGGACCGGGTCTGCGCCATCGCCGAGCGGCACGGCGGCAAGGCGCGCCCCGTAATCTCGGGCGAGCCCTTCCTTACCGAGCCCGGCGCCTTTTCCAGGCTGGTCAGTGCCGCCGTCGAGGCGGAGACCGGCATCGCCCCCGAACTCAGCACCACCGGCGGCACCTCCGACGCGCGCTTCCTGCGGAGCGTGTGCCCCGTCATCGAATTCGGCCTCTGCAACGCGACCATGCACAAGCGCGACGAGGCGGTCGCCATCCCCGACCTTGCCGTCCTCGCCCGCATCTACGTCCGGATCGCCGCCGCGGCGCTGGCGCTCGAAGCGACGGACAGCTAGCGTCCGCAAGAGGCGCAGGAGAGACAATGGATCGCAAGCTCACCCTCTACATCCTCGTCGGCATGGTGCTCGGCGTCGTCGTCGGCCAGGTGCTGAACACGGCGCTGCCCGCAGACGTGATCAAGCAGCAGGTCGCCCCCTGGCTGAAGCTGCTCAGCGACATCTTCCTCAATCTCATCAAGATGCTGGTCGCCCCGCTGGTGCTTTCGACCATCGTCGTCGGCATCGCGCACATGGGCGACAGCGCCGCGCTGGGGCGCATCGGGGTGCGGGCGCTCACCTGGTTCATCTCCGCGAGCCTCATTTCGATCGGATTGGGCCTCCTGCTCGTCAATTTCTTCGAGCCCGGTATCGGCGCGCCGATCCCCGACGTCGCGAGCGCCACTGCGGCGGTCGGCGAGGTCAAGGAGCTGAAGGCGACCGAGTTCATTCTCTCGATCTTCCCCAAGAACGCCTTCGACGCGCTCGCCACCAACAACATCCTGCAGATCCTCGTCTTCTCGATCTTCGCAGGGGTCGCCCTGTCGGCCATCGGCGAACGCGGCGCCCCGCTCGTCAAGGGCGCGGACGCGCTCGCGGAGATGATGCTCCAGGTGACGGGCTACGTGATGCGCTACGCGCCGGTCGCGGTGTTCGGCGCGCTCGCCAATGTCGTCGCGGCAAGCGGGCTCGCGATCCTCGGCACCTACCTCCAGCTCTTGACCGAGTTCTACTTCTCGCTGGTGCTGCTGTGGGTGATCCTGCTGTCCGCCGGCGCCGTGTTCCTCGGGCGGCGCATCTTCCAGCTGATCCGCTACATCCGCCAGCCGCTGATGATCGCCTTCTCGACCGCCTCGAGCGAGGCGGCGCTGCCGAAGCTGTTCGAGCAGCTCGACCGCTTCGGCGTGCCGCGCCGCATTTCGGGCTTCATGCTGCCATTGGGCTATTCGTTCAATCTCGACGGCTCGATGATGTACATGAGCTTCGCGACGATCTTCATCGCGCAGGCCTACGGCATCGACCTGTCGATCGGCACGCAGATCATGATCCTGCTGACGCTGATGATTTCATCGAAGGGCATCGCCGCCGTGCCGCGCGCTTCGCTGGTGGTCATCACCGGCACGCTCGCGATGTTCGGCCTGCCGGTCGAGGGGGTGGCGATCATCCTCGCCATCGACCAGTTCCTCGACATGGGCCGCACCGCCACGAACGTTGTCGGCAACGCCGTCGCGACCGCGGTCATCACCAAGTGGGAGGGGATGCTCGAGGTCGAGGAGCCGGAGGACATGGACCTCCCCCACGCCCCCGCTCACACGGCGGCGGATGGCCGCGCTGGGCTGGAGCTCGATCCGAGCAATTTCGAGGATGGACGCTAGGGCGCGCGTCGTGGATGCCGGGCGGCGCTGGCCAGCCCGCCATCCTGGCCCGGCGGTCTACTCGCCCTGCGGCAGCTATCGCTACCGGCTTGAGCGGATCATCGCTCCGGGCCCTGTGCTCGGCATCGTCATGACCAACCCCTCGCGCGCGAGCGCCGCGATGGACGATCCGACCATCGCCGCCGTCCAGCGCCTTTGCGCAAGGTTCGGCTTCGGGCGGGCGATCATCGGCAACCTCTTCGCCTGGGCGACGCCGGACATCGCGGAGCTGGCGAGGGTCGCCGACCCGGTCGGGCCCGACGACGACCGCCACCTCGAGAGCCTCGCCCGCGAGGCGGACATGCTGGTGGTCGCCTGGGGCGCGGCGGCGAAGCTTCCGCGCACGCATCCCGGCCGCTGGCGTGAGGTCGCGGACATCCTCGAAGGCGCCGGCAAGCCGCTCCACTGCCTCACCCACCTCAAGGGCGGCCACCCGCGCCACCCGCAGATCCTGATCCACGAAACGCCCCTGCCGCGCTGGCGCCGGCCGGGGTGAGGGCGGCTCTCAGCGCGCCGCCGCCTTCTCGTACCGGACCGGCACGAAGTCGCCGAGCGAGCAGCCCGCACCGCGCTGGAGGTTGCCGCCGAAGTTCTGCAGCACGTAGATGATCTGCGGCCGGCACAGCTGGTCGATCGAAGTCTCGTAGGTGATCGCGCGTTCGAAGCCGAGGCCGGGGCAGGTGGTCTGCAGCGTGTTGCGGTAGACGGCGCCGCCCTGCATCTCGAAGTCGATCACCTGGTCGGAGCGGACCACTGTGTTGCGCACCTGCGAGCGGTTGATGCAGCTCTTGCCCGGCCCCAGCACCGTCGCGGCGGGTGCCTTGGCGATGGCCGCTGCCGAGCGCGTCTCTACGGTGGCCGGGTCGGCCGTGCAGGCCGCCAGCGCAAGCAGGGGAAGGGGGGCAAGAGCGAGGAAACGCACGGTCATGGCGAGACTCTCCACCTGAGGCTGCACGATGATGGCTCAGGCATTTGAACGACGCCTTAATCCACTTGGGCCTCAGCCGCCGCTTTGGCGAGGGCGCGGCCCTTCGGCGGCTCGAGCACCTTCTTCTTGTATGAGCACAGGTCCGCGACCTTGCAGCGCCAGCACTCGGGCGTCCGCGCCTTGCAGACATAGCGCCCGTGGAGGATCAGCCAGTGGTGCGCGTGCAGCCGGAAGGGCTGCGGCACGCGCTTTTCCAGCTTCGCCTCGACATGATCGGGCGTCTTGCCCTTGGCGAGCCCGGTGCGATTGCCGACCCGGAAGATGTGGGTGTCGACCGCGAAGGTCTCCAGCCCGAACCAGCAGTTGAGCACCACGTTGGCGGTCTTGCGCCCGACGCCGGGCAGGCGGACGAGATCCTCGCGCGTCGCCGGCACTTCGCCGCCGTATTCGTCCACCAGCAGCTGCGAGAGGAGGATCACGTTCTTGGCTTTGGAATTGAACAGGCCGATGGTCTTGATGTGCTCCTTCAGCCCCTCCTCGCCGAGGTCGAGCATCTGCTGCGGCGTATGGACCTTCTGGAACAGCGCGCGGGTCGCCTTGTTCACCCCGACGTCGGTCGCCTGCGCCGACAGCGCGACAGCGACGACGAGCTGGTAGGCATTGCCGTATTCGAGCTCGGTCCGCGGCGCCGGATCGTCCTCGGCAAGGCGGCGGAAGAACTCGAAGATTTGGTCGCGGGTCATGGCTTCGGCGCAGCGGGCGGCTTGGGATGGGCGCGCTTCCATTCCATCGCCATCAACGCACGTTTCTCGACCGAGGGGTGCGTGTAGAACAGCATTTCCTGGAGCGGCGAGGGCCGCGGGTAACGATATTCTGCCGTTTTTACCAGCGCGGTCGCAAGCGCGTCGGGCTCGTTCACCGTCCGCAGCGAGTAGATGTCCGCCTCGGTCTCGCCCACGCGGGTCAGGGTGTTGGTGAGCGGCGTCACCAGCAGCCCGAGCACCGATCCGACCACGGCAAACACCGGCAACCCGCGCGGATCGTCCAGCCTCGCGTCGCTTCCCAGCAGGCGGGCGGTGGGGGAGAACAGGCGGTCGAGCAGGAAGAAGAACGCCATCGCCAGCAGCGGGAAGACCACGACGTAACGCCACACATGGCCGAGTTTGTAGTGACCGGCCTCGTGCCCGGTCACCGCGCGCACCTCGTCGAGCGACGCGTTCTTCAGCGCGACATCGGCAATGGCGATCCGCGCCGAAGGGCCGAGCCCCGAGACATTGGCAGTGAAGCGGTCCGACTGGCGCGATCCGTCATACATGAAGATCCGGTCGTGCGGGATGTCGACATCGTCGGCGATCTTCTCGAGCGCCGTCCTCACCTCGCCCGGCGGGACGGGCTTGTAATCGTTGAACAGCGGTTCGATCAGCGGTGGTCCCGCGAGCAGTGCGAGCAGCGTGACCACTCCGGCGAACCCGCCGCTCCACAGCCACCAGCGCCGGCCGGCCTTGCGGATCAGGGCATAGACCCCGGCAAGGAACAGTCCGCCCACAACCGTGCTGATGGCTTCGCTGATCGCCATTTGCCCGAGAAAATCGCCGAGCGGCTGGGTGGACAGGTCATAAGCGCGCTCCCGGTACCAGTCCGTATAGATCGCCCAGGGTAGCGCGATCAGGGCCGAGATCAGCATGAAGGAGGCGCCGATGGTGAAAGTGGGCACAAACCGCTCCGGCGCGGCGAAACGGGCCGCCATCCTGTCGAGCAGGCGCAAGCGCACCATGATCACTGCGACCGCCACCGAGACGACGACGTTCAGGACCAGCACCCAGTGGTTGCCGATGGTATAGGCCTGCGCCTTGGCGAGCGCCGCCGGACCGAGGCTGTCGACAAGCCGCGCGGCTTGCTGGGCTGGTGTGAGCATAGCAGTCATGCAGTGCGATCCCCTGTCGTGCTTCCTTGTGTATTACCCGGGTAATACGCTGGGCGGTTCAGCGGTCAACCCTCACAGCCCCAGCACGTCGTTCATGGTGTAGCGCCCTGCCGGTTGCCGGACGAGCCAGGCGGCCGCCGTCACCGCACCGCGGGCGAAGATCATGCGGTTCTCCGCCGAATGCGACAGCACGAGGCGCTCCTCGCTGCCGGCGAAGATCACCGAGTGCTCGCCCGCGACGGTGCCGCCGCGCAGGGTGGCAAAGCCGATCGCCCCCTCCTTGCGTGCGCCGGTCATGCCGTGACGGCCACTCTCCATGTTCTCGGCAAGGGCAATGCCCCGGCCTTCGGCGGCAGCCTCGCCGAGCAGCTTGGCGGTGCCCGAGGGGGCGTCGACCTTCATGCGGTGGTGCATCTCCAGCACCTCGATGTCCCAGTCCGTGCCGAGCCGCGCCGCCGCCTCGCGCACGAGGTGCGCCATCAGCGTGACGCCCAACGAGAAATTGCCCGATTGCAGCACGGGCACCTCGGCCGCGGCTTTCTCGAGGGCGGCGAAGTGCTCGGCCTCGAGACCGGTGGTGCCGACGAGGATCGGCCTGTGCGCCGCCTGCGCCGCCGCGAGGTTGCCCTCGAGCGCCGCGGGTGCCGAGAAATCGATCAGCACGTCACACCCGCTGGCATGGGCCGCGATGCTGTCACCAGCGTCCACCCCGGCGGCGAGCGCGTGACCGGCATCGGCAATCGCCGCCTCCAGCGCACGGCCCATCCGGCCCCTGTGCCCGATCACCCCGATTTGCAGCATCCCACCCGCCTTCCGTTCGGGCTGAGCTTGTCGAAGCCGTGCCCTTTCTACTACGTCCGTAAAGGGAAAGACTGCCCTTCGACAAGCTCAGGGCGAACGGAGTTGGCTTTGAGCGCAGGATACCACCGCATCGTCGTCCTCACCGGCGCCGGGATCTCGGCCGAGAGCGGGATCGACACCTTCCGCTCCGCCGGCGGGCTGTGGGAGCAGCACCGTGTCGAAGACGTCGCGACGCCCGAGGGCTTCGCGCGCGATCCCGACCTCGTGCTCGGCTTCTATGACATGCGCCGGGAGGCGTTGGCCAAGGTCGCGCCCAACCCGGCACACGGGGCGCTGGCGCGGCTGGAGCGGGAGTTCGCGGGCGAATTGCTGCTCGTCACCCAGAACGTTGACGACCTGCACGAGCGCGGCGGCTCGGCCCGCGTGCTGCACATGCACGGCGAACTGAAGAGCGCGCTGTGCACGTCATGCGGGACGCGCTCGCGATGGGAGGCGTCGATGTCGGATCTGCCGCGGTGCCCGGTGTGCCAGGCACGCACCCTCAGGCCCGACGTCGTCTGGTTCGGCGAGATGCCCTACCAGATGGAGCGCATCTATGCCGCGCTCGAGGCCTGCGACCTGTTCGTCAGCATCGGCACCAGCGGCGCGGTCTACCCAGCCGCCGGCTTCGTGCAGGAGGCGCGGGCTAACGGGGCGCGCACGCTCGAACTCAACCTCGAGCCGTCGGAGGGCTCACGCTGGTTCCACGAGACCCGCCTCGGCCCGGCGAGCGAAGTGGTGCCCGCCTGGGTCGAAGAGGTGCTCAGTCCGCGTTCGTGACCGGCGGGGTCGGCGGGTTGGCGCCGCGTTCCTGGCTCCAGGTGCGGCCCGAATCCTTGGCCGTGATCGCCTCGCCCGTCCGGCTGTCGCGCGGTGCATCCCGCGCGCCGGCGGCGTCTTCCATGCGCTGGCGGTCGGCGACGGCCGCGCCCTCGTGATGGTCCTTGGCCTTCTTCGCCCGCGTCCACGAAATGATGCCGAACACCAGCACCGCACCGATCGTGAAGAACGCAAGAGCCCCGACGATGTCGAAATTCTGCATGGGTAGCCTCCTTGGGTGGAGAGGGGCTGACCCGATGGGGGGCTGCGATGTTCCTGCGCGCGGCGCTTTTCCGTGCCGCGCCGTGGCGCAGGCAGGGCGGGGCGAGCCTAGGGCCGCCCGCAGGTGCGGCAGGCGGGGTCCTTGGCGATGCGGATCGTGCGCAAGCCGGGCTCGAGCCCGTCGAGCACGTGGAGTCGGCCCCAGCCGGGTTCGCCGAGGGTGCTCACCCCCTGGAGCAGGACCTTGACCGCTTGCAGCGCCGCGAAGGTGCCCGTCCAGCCCGCCATCGCGCCGAGCATCCCGTCGTCGGCGCAGGTGTCGCAATCCTCGGCATCGAAGGCGTCGCCGACGAAGCACCGGTAGCAGGCCTCGCCGGGAAGGTGCCCTGCGAAGGCCGCGACCTGCCCCTGAAAGCGCCCGACGGCGGCCGAGAGCAGCGGGATGCCCGCCGCGACGCAGGCGTCCGAGACGGCGAGGCGGGTCGCGAAATTGTCCGTCCCGTCGATCACGAGGTCGCACCCCGCGATCAGCCCAGCGGCATTCTCCGGCGTGATCCTTGCGTCGGAGACATCGACGGCGAGCGAATCGTCGAAGTTCGCGAGCCACCGCCGGGCCGAGACTGCCTTGCCATAGCCCACATCGCGGGTGGTGAAGATCGTCTGGCGCTGGAGGTTCGAGACGTCGACCACATCATCGTCGACCAGCGCCAGCCGGCCGATCCCGCTTGCGGCGAGATATTGAAGAGCCGGCGACCCGATCCCGCCAAGGCCGATCACCGCGACGCATGCGCCGGCCAGCCGCACCTGCCCCGCGCCGCCGACTTCGGGCAGCACAATGTTGCGCGCAAAACGCTCGAGCCTTGGCGGCGAGAGGTTCACTCGGGCGTGTCCTTGCGGCGCTCCTGCTTGAAGGCGCCGATGCCGTGCCACCACAAAAAGGCGATCACCGCGCCCTTGGTCGGCTGGAGCGTGACCAGCAGCATGATGACGGCGACGGGCAGGAGGATCGCGAGGGTCAGCCACGCCGAGACCCCGCCGGAGATCATCGCGATCACCACCGGCGCGAGCAGATGCCCCACCACGAAGATGCCGATATAGGCCGGGAAATCATCGGCCTGCTGCACCGACCAGTC